>DASYMV010000145.1:0-5124 GCA_036008865.1 Pseudonocardiaceae bacterium
ACACGCACCGAGCATGACCATCGCGCCTGGTACGGCGTCGAGCACCCGTGAGAAGTCCTCCGCGGCGGTCTGCGGGTGCTCGAGTTCGCGATAGCGCTGCTCTCCGTGGACCTCGGCGACGGTGGTCGCCGCGAACGCCGCCTCGTCGACGTCGTTGATCGTAACGGGGTACATCTCCTCGAACTCCGTCTCGACGTCCAAGCCGTGGGCCATGGCCGTTCCGGCGCACACCGCCACCGACTTCTCGCGCATCGCCGCCAGGCTCTCCTGGGAGAAACAGCGCACGGTGGCGTCGAAATGCGCCGTGTCGGGGATGACGTTCTCCTTCGTGCCGGCGTGGAAGGACCCGACCGTGAGCACGACCGGATCGAACACGTCGAAGTGCCGGGTCACCAGAGTCTGCAGCGCGGTGACCATCTCGCAGGCCGCGGGCACCGGGTCCTTCGCGGCGTGTGGCGTTGAGCCGTGCCCACCGGCTCCCCGCACCGTCACGCGCAGGGTGCTCGACGACGCCAGCAGCGGCCCTCCCCTCGTCGAGAAGACTCCGAACGGCGTGCGGTTGGACGACACGTGGACGGCGTAGGCGGCGGCGACCCGCTGGCCGGTGGCGTCGAGCACACCCTCGGACACCATGTGCCGGGCGCCGTCGTGCCCTTCCTCGCCCGGCTGAAACATGAAGACCACGTCCCCGGCCAGTTTCTCGCGGTGTGCGCACAGCAGTCTCGCCGCGGTGGCCAGCATCGCGGTGTGCGTGTCGTGCCCGCACGCGTGCATGAGTCCGTCCACAGTGGATCTGTAGTCCACTGCGGAGTTCTCCCGCACGGGCAACGCGTCCATGTCACCGCGCAGCAGGACCGCCGGGCCCGGCTCGCCGCCGCGCAGCACCGCGGTCACCGACGAGAGTCCCTTGCCCGTGCTGATCTCCAACGGCAGCCCGTCCAGTGCCGCGAGCACCTTCTCCTGCGTACGGGGCAGGTGCAATCCGACCTCGGGCTCGCGATGCAGCGCGTGGCGCAATGCCACGGCATCCCCGTGCAACTCGGCGGCGTCCTCACGAATGGACAACGGAGCTCCCCTGCACGCTCACCGGCTCATCCGTCCGTTGCGCAGGCGCACGGCCCATCATGCGCTCCACCACTGCGGCGAGCGCGACGACGACGATGTTCACCCCGAGACCGATCAGCCCCACGTTGAAGGTGCCGAACTTCGGCCCACCGAAGCTCAGCCAGATGACCACGACCTCACCGACGACGAGCCCCAGCAGCACCGGTACCTTGCCGACCAGTCTGCGGCGCAGGAAACCGAGGCCGTTGGCGGGAGCGAGCTGCGCGGTGCCGCTGAAGGTGAGCAGCAGCAGGTTCGCCAGCAGGTCGGGACGGAAGATGCCGAGCATCAGCGCCAGACCGCAGGCGACCACGACCGTGCCGTGGTTGATCCAGAACTGCCCGCGTTCGCTGCGGACGTGGACGATGTTGCGCGCCACGAGCGAGGAGATGCCGACCAGGATCCCGGCGGCGGGCACCATCGCCGTGGCGATTCCCGCCACGACAACGAGACCGGTCGCCCACGGAGGCAGCACTTGCTGGCTGAGCCGCAGCAGCGCGGCGTCCGGCGCGGATCCCTTCGGCAGCACCAGCAGTGCCGCGAACCCGATGATCATCGGGAACATCAGACAGATCTCGTAGAGCGGCAGCCAGGTGTAGTTGCGGCGCAGCACCTTGGGGTCACGAGCCGACATGATGCCCGGCCACGAGTGGGGCAGCGTGATGAACGCGACGCCGATGGCGCTGACCAACATGCTGGTGATGAACCAGGTGTGGTCGTTGTGTCCGGCGTGGACGGTGAGCATGGCCGGGTGCAGTTGTTCCACCTTGTGGAACATCTCCGAGATCCCACCGGCGAAGTGTGCCGGGACCGCGAAGATGAGCACGGCCAGCACGACCAGCATGATCGCATCCTTGAAGTAGGAAGCCGTCGCCACGCCGCGCAGGCCCGCCCAGAGCACGAATGCCACCACCAGCACGGTGCCGATCACCATGCTGAGCGTGCTGGACGCGTTGTCGCCCGTGACCAGCTTGACGATCAGTCCGAGACCGGTGATCTGCAACTGCAGGTAGGGCAGCACGAAGACGACACCGAGGATCGCCGACAACGTGCCGAGCAGCTTGCTGTCGTAACGGTCGGTGAGGAAGTCGCCCTGGGTGAGGTAGCCGCGCTCCTTGCCCATCGTCCACACGCGCTTGGCCAGGAAGAACAGCACGACGTAGCCGATCGGCACATACGGCAGGGCGTACATCGCGGCTACACCGCCGCTGAACGCCAGGCCGGCCATGCCGAGGAAGGTGAAGGTGGTGAACACCTCGCCTGCCTGCAGGAACCACATGGTCACTGCGCCGAATCGACGGCCGCCCACGGTCCACTCGGTGAGGTCGGCCGCGGGCTTGCGCCGGCCGACGAAGCCGAGGACCCCGATCAGGACGATGCCACCGAAGGTCATGAAGAGGATCGTGTTCACAGGTCCTCACCGTCCTCTTCGCGCGTCAGGCCGCGCTCGGAGAGCAGGAATGCGGGCGTGAGCAGCACGCACCACACGCCGCCCCACACGAGCATGCGCGGGAGTCCGAACCACAGCGCGTCGGTGTTGACGAAGGGCAGAAACGGCATGAGCAGCAGCGCAATCGCCGGAACCGCGGGGTAGAGATGATGTAGCCGCACGTACGCCTCCCTGGTGGCGAGATGGGGCACGAAGGTCGGAGGGTCAGGCGGTCCTGGTGAGTCGTCGAGTGGCGAGTTCCGCGAGCAGTGCCGCCGCGTCACCGAGCACCCGGTCGTCGAACACCGCGAGCGGTGAGTGGTTGTTGGGCGCGGACTCCGGGTCATCGCCCGGAGTCGCCCCGAGGAAGACGTACGCCCCCGGCACCTCCTGCAGGATGCGGGAGAAGTCCTCGGAGCCGGTGAGCGGATTGACCATTTCGTGGAAGCGCTCCACGCCGAAGGCCTGCCGCACGGTGTCGGCGACGAAGTCGTGCTCGGCGGCGTGGTTCACGGTCACCGGGTACTCGTCGACGTAGTCCACCTCGACCCGCAGACCGTGCGCGCTCGCGATGTCCCGGCAGACCCGCGTGGCAGCCTCGCGGACCCGTGCGTGCGCAGTCTCGGAGAAGGTGCGCACGGTGGCCTCGAAGGTCGCCTCGTCCGGGATGACGTTGCGCTTGGTGCCCGCGTGGAACGAGCCCACGGTGATCACCACCGGGTCGAACACGTCGAACTGGCGGGTGACCAGTGTCTGCAGCGCGGTGACCATCTCGCACGCCGCCGGGACCGGATCGAGCGCGCGATGCGGCGCCGAGCCGTGTCCACCGCTGCCGACGACACGCACGAGCAGCCCGTCCGAGGCCGCCATCAGCGGACCGGGCCGGGAGGCGAACACGCCCGCGTGGAACATCGAGGAGAACACGTGCAGTCCGTAGGCGGCGGCCAAGGGCCGGCCGGCGGCCTCCAGCACTCCCTCGCGGATCATGTGTCCCGCACCGTCGTGCCCCTCCTCCCCCGGCTGGAACATGAACACCACGTCGCCGGCCAGGTCCTCCTTGCGAGCCGCGAGCAACCGTGCGGCGCCGACCAGGCCCGCCGTGTGCAGATCGTGCCCGCAGGCGTGCATCGCGCCCTCGTGCCGGGAGGTGAACGGCAGGCCGGTGCGCTCGGCCACCGGCAGGGCGTCCATGTCACCACGGAGCAGCACCACCGGACCGGGCTTGCCACCCCGCAGCACCGCCGTGACCGAGGAGACCTCCTTGCCGGTGCTGACTTCCAGCGGCAGGCCGTCGATCGCAGCGAGCACCATGTCTTGGGTGCGGGGCAGATCGAGGCCGATCTCCGGGACCTGGTGCAGCTCACGCCGCAGTTTCACGAGGTCGTCCTGGAGTGTTGCGGCGTCCTCCAGAAGGCTCATCGATGCCTGCCCCTCATGTCCTTTGCCAAGACCGTTTTCCGCCATATTGTTAGCAGTGCGCACCATCGAGGCGTATGTGCATGAATCCTGCTCCTGAGACCCGATCAGTGAAGGAATCCGCCATGCTGAGCGAGCTGGACCTTGCACTGGTCAATGCCCTGCAGATCAATCCACGTGCGCCGTGGTCACTCATCGGGGAGACCCTGGGCGTGAGCGCCGTGACCGCCGCCCGGCGATGGGCACGGCTGGTGGCGAACGGGGACGCGTGGATGACCGCCTATCCCGGCGGCGACCTGGCCGCGCGCATGGTGCTCGCCTTCGTCGAGATCGACTGCTCACCCGGTTGTCTCAGGCAGGTGTCGGACACCGTCGCCGCGGACGAGCACGCCGCATCGGTCGACTACATCTCCGGCCGGCGTGACCTGTTCGTGCACGTCGTCGCGACGACCTTGACCGAGGTCTCCGACTACGTCGTCCACCGGCTCGCCGTGCTGCCAGGCGTCGCGGGGATTCGCACGCTCATCTCGCCACGGATATTCAGCGAGGGCAGTCGCTGGCAGGTGCGGGCCATCTCGCAAGCCCAGCGTGCAGCACTGTCCACACGTTCTCCGCAGCAGGCACCGGCGACGGCGTTCGACGAGCTGAATCGAGCATTGATTCTCGCGCTCGGCGCGGACGCGAGGGCGTCCTACGCCGAACTCGCCGAACTCCTCGACGTGAGCGCGAGCACGGTGCGCCGCCGTCTGGACGCCTTGCTGGCCACCGGTGCCCTGCGACTGCGGTGTGAGGTCGCGAGGTCGCTGTCGCCGTCCCCGGTGAGCATGACGCTGTGGTTGCGTGTGCCTCCTGACCGGCTGGAGGCCGCCACCGCTTCGCTCACGACGCTGCCGCAGGTGCGCATGTGCGCGGCCGTCTCCGGTCCGGCGAACCTGCTGCTCATCGTGTGGCTGCGCACGCAGACGGACACGGTTGAGCTGGAGAGCGCGCTCGTCACGAGACTGCCGTGGCTGGAGATCGTCGACCGTGCGGTGATCCTGCGGCAGGTGAAGCTGATGGGCCGCGTGCTCGACGGGGCCGGCCGCGAGTCCGGGCGGGTGCCCTTGGACTTCTGGTCTCCCGTGCGCCCACGCACCGCGGGTGCTCCAGCACGGTGACGAGGAACGCGTGGGCCA
>DASYMV010000146.1:0-2046 GCA_036008865.1 Pseudonocardiaceae bacterium
AAGCACGACCACCACTCACGTCGTGGACTGCTTCTGCTGGTTGGACAGCGTCGCCGTCTGCTCGGTTACCTGTCGGACGTCGACATCAACCGTTACCGCTCACTCATCGAGCGCCTCGGGCTGCGCCGCTAGGCACACCCCCAGGCAGCGCGTCGATACGCAAAGCTTCTTACGAAACGGGCCGTCACCTGCAAAGGTGGCGGCCCGTTTCGTCTCCCTTTCCTCTTTCGCCGCCCGTTCCGCAGATCGCCAGAGCTAGGGTCGTAGCGACAAGCGAAACGCGCAGCCAAACCATTCGGTCTAGCCACCCTGTGCGTGCGGGCCTGTCAGTCCTACCATGGACGGCATGAGCCGCTGGCGTACCAAGAGCATCGAGAACTCACTGGCTGACTCGCTTGAGGAGGGCCACAACCTCAAACGCAGCCTGGGCACCTGGGATCTCACGATCATGGGTGTGGCCGTCGCCGTGGGCGCCGGTATCTTCTCCGTCGGTGCGCGGGCTGCGGGCAGCTATGCCGGCCCGTCGGTGACCGTGTCTTTCGTCCTGGCCGCCGTCACGTGCGCCCTGGCCATCATGTGTTACGCCGAGTTCGCGTCCGCGGTGCCGGTAGCGGGCTCCGCCTACACGTTCACCTACACAACCCTCGGCGAACTGGCCGCGTGGATCATCGGGTGGGACCTCATCCTTGAGATGCTCACCGGCGCAGCCGTGATCGCCAAGTTCTGGGGAATCTACCTCAGCAACGTCTTCACGTTGTTGGAGTGGGACGTTCCCGCCACCATCCCTGTGCTGGGGTTGGACATCAGTTGGGGCGCATTCATCATCGTCGCGATCTTCACAACGTTGTTGGTGCTCGGAACCAAGCTCTCCTCAAGGGTGAGCGGTGTCATCACGGTCGTCAAGGTCGCCATCGTGCTCTTCGTGATCGTGGTCGGCGCGTTCTTCGTCAACCCCGCGAACTACACGCCGTTCATCCCCGAGTCGGTTCCCAGCGAGGGGGGCGCGGGGGAGGCGTGGTCGCAGTCGTTGTTCTCCTTCCTCACCGGTGCAGCGCCGGCGCAGTACGGGGTATTCGGCCTGCTGGCCGGTGCCTCACTGGTCTTCTTTGCGTTCATCGGATTCGATGTGGTCGCGACATCCGCTGAAGAGGTGAAAGACCCCCAACGCACTCTCCCTCGCGGCATCTTCGCTGGCTTGGCCATCGTGACCGCGCTCTACCTTGGCGTCAGCCTGGTTCTGACCGGGATGGTGCCGTACACGGTCCTCGCCGAGGACCCGGAGGCCTCGCTGGCCACCGCGTTCATCGCCGTCAACGCCGATTGGGCGGCCCAGGTGATCTCCGTGGGCATCCTCGTCGGACTCACCACGGTGATCATGGTCCTCCTCCTCGGCCTGTCCCGGGTGCTGTTCGCGATGAGTCGTGACGGTCTCCTGCCGCGCTGGTTGAGCCAGACCTCCGCGAAGCGCCGCACCCCGGCGCGCATCCAGATCATTGCGGGCGCGATCGTCGCCCTGATCGCGGGTCTCACCGACGTCGGCGTCCTCGAGGAGATGATCAATATCGGCACACTTTCGGCGTTTGTGCTGGTCAGCATCGCCGTGGTCGTGTTGCGTCGGAACCGACCGGACCTGCCACGGGCGTTCCGCGTGCCGTTCTCTCCGTTCGTTCCCATCCTCTCGGCGGTGCTGTGCTTTTGGTTGATGCTCAACCTGACCACGCTCACCTGGGTGCGGTTTCTCGCCTGGCTGCTGGCTGGTCTGCTGATTTACTTCAGCTACGGCAGACAGCACTCGCTCGTCGGGCGCAGGGAGTCGGACGTCGTCGGTCAGGCGGCGGGGAACTAGGCGACACTGGCAGCGCCGCGCCTTCCCTGCACTACCGTTACCGTGTCGGCTGGGAATTGCTCGAATAATGCGGGAATACACCGCGGTTGCACTCCGTTGGATACGACATACATGCAAACGCATTGAAATCGGAGGCACCACGAATGCAGTTCGGCATCTTCTCGGTCAGCGACATCACGCCCGACCCGACCACCGGCCGG
>DASYMV010000147.1:0-5524 GCA_036008865.1 Pseudonocardiaceae bacterium
GGAGGGCGAACTGAGCGCGGCGTCCAGCGCGCTGCGCAGCGAGCCCGCCGGTCCTGCGCCCTGCGCGTCGACGTCGAACAGGGAGCCACCCGCCACCAGCACGTCCGGGCCGACCTCCGCCGCATCGTCCACAGTGGAGACGCGATCCGCCGACAGCCAGCCGACAGGACGTCTGCTCTCGTCGACGACCAGCGACCACCCGTTCGGCAGCGTCCGCTTGGCCTCGCCGACCGTCAGTCCGAGTTGCACGGTGGGCAGATCCCTCAGCGGGAGCTCTCCCGCCGGGAGGAACGTCAGCGTCCGGTAGCCGCGGTCACGTCCGACGAACGAGGCGACGAAGTCGTTGGCAGGTGCGCTGAGCAGCGCTGCGGGCTCGTCGTACTGGGCGAGGACACCACCGGTCTGGAACACCGCCACGCGATCACCCAGCTTCAACGCCTCGTCGATGTCGTGCGTGACGAAGACGATGGTCTTGTCGAGCTCCGCCTGCAGGCGCAGCAACTCGTCCTGCAGACCTTCCCGGACAACGGGGTCGACGGCGCTGAACGGCTCGTCCATCAGCAGCACGGGTGGATCCGCGGCCAACGCGCGAGCGACGCCGACGCGCTGTTGCTGGCCGCCGGAAAGCTGCGCGGGGTACCGCTTGGCGAACTCGGCGGAAAGTCCGACGAGTTCGAGCAGCTCCGCCGCACGCGCACGAGCCTTCGCCTTCGACCAGCCCGAGAGCAGCGGCACCGTGGCGACGTTGTCGAGCACGGTGCGGTGCGGGAACAGGCCCGCCTGCTGGATGACGTACCCGATGCCGCGGCGCAACGTCGGCGGGTCGGAGGCCAGCACGTCCTTGCCGTCGACCAGGATCGTCCCCGCCGTGGGGTCGATCATCCGGTTCACCATTCGCAACGACGTCGTCTTGCCGCAGCCCGACGGTCCGACGAACACGGTGATCGTCCCTGCGTCCACCGAGAGGTTCAGGTGGTCAACGGCGACGGTCCCGTCATCGAACCGCTTCGTAACGGCCCGGAACTCGATCACCCGAGATCCCTCCGGTCGTGACGGCCACTTGCCGGCCGCCGGGAGAAACACGCCTCGAAGTTCGAGATGGTGACCTTAACCCGTACGGCTGACAACGGCACGAGTTTCGACGATTCGGTCACGTCGTAGGCTGTTCCGCTTGTGGCAGCCAACGAGCCGATCGACCAGGTGCGTTCACTACTCGCGGAACGCGGGGTGCACGCCCGCAAGCTGCGCCGAGTGCTGACGCTGCTCACCGACTGGCACACCCTCGCCCAATTGGTGCGGTTGCCCGCCGTGCCGCGGCGGACCGTGCAGGAACTGCTCAAGGCCGCCGAGGACGACCTCGAGGTGGACGGCGAGCGCTACCGCATCAAGCCGGAGCGCTCCGCCGCCTACGCGGAGGCGTTCGCCGTGGGTGAGGACATCGTCAACCCGCTCGACGCACTGGTGTCCCGTCACACCGACCAGCTCCACTCGATCCTCGGCGACATCAACGACGTGCCCGCCCCGCTGACCGCGCTCGACCACGTGCAGGCGACCGCGGAGACCGCGCTCAAGCGGGCGCTGTGGTTGGACAACACCTACGAGCTGACCGGCCGGCGCCTGCTGTGCCTCGGCGACCACGACCTGACCTCACTCGCCGTGTGCGCGGTCAACGCGGAAGTCGAGGTCACCGTCGTCGACGTCGACGACCGGTTGCTGGACTACATCGAGACGCGAGCGGCCGAGCGCGGCTGGAACGTCCGCACGCTGCACGCCGACTTCCGGTTCGGGCTGCCGCCCGCCGTCGTGGAGTGGGCCGACCTGGTGTTCAGTGATCCGCCTTACACCGCTGAAGGCATGGCTCTGTTCGCCGGTCGCGCCGTGGAGGCACTCGCCGATCCCGGTCGCGGCCGGGTGCTGCTGGCGTACGGCTTCAGCGATCGCACCCCGGCACTGGGCCTCAAGGTGCAGCAGGAACTCCAGCGCATGGGCCTGGTGTTCGAGGCGATCCTCCCGGCGTTCCACCGCTTCGACGGTGCACAGGCGATCGGCAGTGCGGCGGACCTGTACGTGTGCCGTTCGACGGGCCGCAAGGGCGTCGCGCAGGCCGGACGCACCGCGATCTACACCCACGGACCCCAGTCCGTCGAGGCGGGCGGCCCGTCGCGCGAAGTCCTGGACGCCTTGTGCCACCTGGCTCCCCGGCCGGAGTCGTCCCCTCCGCCAAAGCCCCGCGGACCCGGCTGGGCCGAACCGATCGGCAAAGGCGCGGCGTCACTGGCGATGGAACTCACCGGTGATCCCGGACCTTGGTTGCTGCGCACCATGCTCGCGTGCGTGCCGGGACGGATGGCCGCGCTGGTGAACAACAACCACCCGAACGTGTCCAGCGAACGCGGGCAGCGGGAGCTCGCATCCCTTGTGGACACCCGGTTCAGGTTGCGGTTCCTGCGCAGCACTCCGGACAACAAGCACGCCGTCGTCGTCGCCGACCAGGTCCCAGCCGGCGAGCTGGACACCGGTGGCCTGGTGGTGCGCGAGGTCCTCATGCGAGCACACGGCAAGCTCGGCAACGTGTGGCGCGAGGCACTGATCACCGTGTCACGCGGGGAGCTCACCAAGCGCGAGGCGCGCGAACGCGTCGAGGCCTTCGCGCCGAACGAGGAGGACCTCGGCGTACGCCTGATCGACCTCCCGCGACACCGCGTCGCGGCGCTGCTCCCCGCGATCGCCTCGTCAGCCGTCGGCGCGGGTTCGCAGCCCTAGCCGGCGCGAGGGATGTGCAAGGGGCCCAGCGCCAGTACGGCGCGGAACTCCTTGGCGGGCACCGGCCTGGAGAACAACCACCCCTGGTAGGCGTCCACGCCGACACCGCGCAGCACGTGGAACTGCGTCGCGGTCTCCACACCCTCGGCGACGCACTTGCGGCCCATCGCCCGCGCGAGGTCCACGACCGCGCGAGCGACCGCGAAGTCCGAGGAGTCGTTGCCCACACCGGAGACGAAGCGCCGGTCCACCTTGATGATCTGCGCGGGCAGGTCCTTGAGCCGGGCGAGCGACGAGTAACCGGTGCCGAAGTCGTCCACGGCGAACTGCACACCGCGCGACACCAGCTCGCCCATCGCCTGCCGGCTCCGCGACGGCAGGTCGACGAACGCGGTCTCCACCAGTTCCAGCACCACGCGGTCCCACGGGATGCCCGCCTCGGCGACGGCGTTCGCGACGATGTCGACGAACTCGGGGTCACCGGGCACCAAGCCGGAGAGGTTCACCGCGACCGAGACCGGTCGCCCGTCCGGTGCGGGCCAGGTCGCGGCCTCCTTCAGCGCGGTCCTCAGCACCCACCGGTCCAGCTCGCGCATCAGGTCGCCCTGCTCGGCGATCGGCAGGAAGACGTCCGGTGGCAGCAGGCCCCGGTCGGGGTGCGGCCACCGCACCAACGCCTCGGCGGTGTGCATCGCACCGTCCACACCGACCACCGGCTGGTAGTGCAACACCAGCCCGTCGTGTGCCAGGGCGTCACGCAGCTGCCCTTCCAGGTGCACCTGCCGGTCCGCCGACGCGATCAGCGTCGCGCTGGCCAGCGAGACCCTGCCCGCGCCACCACGCTTGGCCTCGAACATCGCGGCGTCGGCGAAGCGCAGGAGATCGGGTCCGGTGACCCGCGACCCGTTCGGCACCGCCGCGCCCACCGACGCGGAGACCCGCACCAGCTGCCCGTGCACGGGGACGGCGGTCCGCAGCAGCTGCGCGACCTTCGTCGCCAGGGCGTCCACACCTCCGACCTGGTCGGTGTCCTCGCAGATGATCACGTATTCGTCACCGGAGAGCCTCGCCGCGGTGCAGCCCGGCGGGAGGCGATCCTCGAGACGGCGGGCCAGCGCCACCAACAGCTCGTCGCCCGCGTCGTGACCGAGGGAGTCGTTGACCCGCTTGAAGTTGTCGATGTCGCAGAAGAGCACGGCGACCTTGGCGCGCTCAGGGCGCTCCAGCAGTTCGCCGAGCATCTCCTTCACCAGTGCCCGGTTCGGCAGCCCGGTCAGCTCGTCGTGCATCGCTTGGTGGCGCAGCGTCTCCGCGGCGCGGCGCCGCTCGGTGATGTCCAGGAAGACGATGAGCCAGAACTGGCGCCCGTCATCCTGCACGGACAGTGCGATGTGGAGCTCGCAGTAGACCCGCTTGCCGTCCGCCCGCACGAGGATGCGCTGCGGGACCTTGTGCGTGCGCACGCCCGTCGATGCCATCTCGCCCACCGACTTGAGGCGTTCGGCGTTGTCATCGGGGTCGACGAGCTGGTCGGCGGTCATGCCGCGCAGGCGGTCGAGATCCATGCCCAGCAGGTCGCAGAGCGCGTCGTTGGCATCGACCAGGCGTTCCGCCTCGTCGAACAGTCCGATGCCGACCGGGGTCACCGTGACCAGGTCGGTGAAGCGCTGACTCGACCGCCTCATCCGCGTCTCGGCAGCCCGCTGCTCGGTGACGTCCTGCGCGGTGCCGACCGCGAGCGGCTCGCCGTCGGGCCCCTTGACCACCATGCCGTGGCAGCGGAACACCCTGATCATGCCGTCCGGCCGGACCATCCGGTGTTCGCACTGCACCGGCACCTGATCCGCGATGAGTTGCTGCCACAGCTCGTCGACCCAACCGCGGTCCTCGGGATGCACGAGTGCCAGGTAGGTCTGGTAGTGCGTGTGCTCCTCGGCGGAGATGCCGAACAGATCGCAGAGCATGTCCGACCAGACCGTGTCACCGGTGCGCGGATCCCACTCCCAGGTCCCGAGCCTGGCGGCGCGCTGCGCGTCGGCGAGCCTGCGCCGGTCGTCGCGCAACTGGCGCTCGAGCGCCCGTGCCTCGGTGACGTCCTGGATCGTCCCGTGCAGCCGCTGCACCTGCCCCGACGCGCTGAGCTCGGCCCTCGCACGGCAGACGTACACGCGGTCGCCGAACTCGCTGCGCACCTCGGCCTCGATCGGCTCCTCGTTCTCGGCGTGCAGCAGTTTGTCGCGCAACTCCTCGAGCACGACGCGGTCGGTGGGGTGGACGCCGAAGAGCAGGTCGTCGTCCGGCGTCATGTTCATCTCGGCGTACATCTCCAGCAGGACCTCGCTGCGATGCACGGCCTGCGTCGAGAACTCGTACGCCCAGCTGCCGATCCGCGCGATGCGCTGCGCTTCGAGCAGGCGGCCTCGCTCGGTCGCGAGGTCCGTGTCCGCCTGGCGCTGCGCCGTGATGTCCCTTATGTACCCCGTGATCAGCTCGGTGCGCCCGTCCGCGCCCAGCTTGGCCGCGGCGACTCCGTGGATCCATCGCACCTCGCCGCCGGGGCGGACGATCCGGTACTCGATGTCTATCGGAGCACCTGAGATCTCCCGGTTGGACCAGTAGTCCGCGACCAGCGGGTAGTCGTCCGGATGGACGACGTCGAGCACGGCCTGCGCTCCGGGGAGGACCGTGTCGGGCGGCATTCCGAGCAGTTCGTAGTGGGTCTCCGACCAGACGGTCACGCCGGTGACCGGGTCGTACTCCC
>DASYMV010000148.1:0-5508 GCA_036008865.1 Pseudonocardiaceae bacterium
GACGTGCTGCGCTCGGCCGAGCGGGTGCGGCTGGTGCTGCCGGGCGGTGATCTGCGGCCTGGTGAGCTAGCGTTCGTCGGTCCGCTGGCGGAGCACGCGTTCCAGGTGATGCGCTTCGACACCATGGTGCTGGGCAGTTGCGGTCTGAGCGTGCGCGACGGCATCTCCTCGCACGACCTCGCAGAAGGAGCGGTGAAGAAGGCCGCGGTCACGGCGTCGGCGCGAGTGATCGCCGCGGTGGACAGCTCCAAGTTCGGGCGCACCGCGTTCGGCCGGGTCTGCCCGGTCGAGAGCATCGACGTGCTCGTGACCGACGAGGACGCGCCGCCCTACGAGGTCGCGCAGTTGCGCGATGCCGGGGTCGAGGTGCGCCTTGTCTGACCGAGCGGTTCTCAGCCCACCCCGCACCGCCCGCATCGCCACGGCGCTGGTCTTCGCGATCCACGCGGCGGTGTTCGCCTCGTGGACGCCGCACATCCCCGAGGTCAAGGAGAGGCTCGGCCTGAACGAGGGCACGCTCGGCTTGGCGCTGCTCGGTGCACCGGTCGGCTCGGTCGTGGCGATGCTCGTGGTCGGATCGCTCGTCGCCCGGTTCGGCAGCCGCCGGGTCGTGCTCGCCACCTTCCTCGGCTACGCCGCGGTGTCGCCTGCCCTGGGCGCGGCGTGGTCACCGGCGGCGTTGTTCGCGGCCCTCGCGCTGTGGGGCGGGTTCCAGGGGGCGCTGGACGTGGCGATGAACTCCCAGGGCATCGCGATCGAGCAACGCTACGGCAGGCCGATCCTGTCGAGCTTCCACGCGTGGTGGAGCTTCGGGGCGTTCGTCGGTGTCGGTCTGGGTGCCCTGGCCATCGTCGCCGGCTTGCGACTCGACGTGCAGATGATCATCGCGACCGTGGTCCTCGTCCTGGTGTCGTGGCCGCTGGTGCGGCTGATGCTCGATGACGACCATTCCGTGGACGAGCACAAGCTCGCTCTGCCGTGGCGGGACCGGCGTGTGCTCCTGCTCGCCGGTGTGATGTTCGGCGGGTTGCTGTGCGAAGGCGCGGTCGGCGACTGGGCGGCGCTGTACCTGCGGGACTCCATCGGTGTGGCACCGCAGCGCGCCGGGCTCGGCTACTCGGTGTTCGCCGTGACGATGTTCCTGGGCCGGGTCATGGGGGATCGCTGGGTAGCCCGGTTCGGGGCCGTGAAAGTGGTTGCCGTGCTGGCGGCCGTCGGCGCGGTCGGCTTCGGGAGCGCCCTGCTCGTCGGCCAGTTCTGGTTCGCGCTCGTCGGCTTCGCCGCCATGGGCCTCGGGATCGCCTGCGTCGTTCCCGTGGTGTTCAGCTCGGCAGCCGCCCAGTCCGACTCGCACGCGGGTCAAGCCATCGCCGGGGTGGCCACGGCCGGCTGGGCCGGGTTCCTGCTCGGGCCTCCGTTGATCGGACTGCTGGCCCACAGCACGTCGCTCAGCACGGCGCTGGCCGTGCTTCCCCTGCTGTGCCTGGGGATCGCTCTGGGTTCACGAGCGATCCGCTAGACCGGTGGTGCACTCGTCTCGGATCTGAACTGAAGGTCCTCGGGACGGTCCACATCGGACCCGTCGGCGATGTCCTCGCACGGCACGTCCACAACCGCGTGGCGGCGGAGGTACTCGCGCGCTCCGGCATCACCGGTCGACAGCTCGGCCACGCCTGCCCAGTGATCGCTGCCGATCAACACCGGGTGACCGGGGTGACCGTCGTAGCTCGCCCGAGCCAAGGCATCGGGGGCCGCCATGTCGGCGAGGCGGCGCACGGCCTCGGCCGTCACCCACGGGGTGTCGACCGGCAGCACCACCACCGCCGTTGCGCCGGCCAGGCCGGTGAGGCCCACCCGGAGGGATGACCCCATGCCGCCGGCCCAGTCCGGGTTGTTCACCAGCACAGCGCCGTTGAGGTGGGCCTGCGCACGCACCTGGTCGGCGGCGGCACCCAGCACCACGACGACGGGCTCGCACCCGGCCTCGCACAGCACGCGCGCAGCGTGCTCGACGAACAGCTCACCGCGGTGGCGGACCAGTGCCTTGGGAGAACCGAAGCGCCGGCCCGCGCCGGCGGCGAGCAGCAGACCCGAGACTGGCATGCGGCGAGCTTAAGCCCGCCCACGCCGTGCCGAACGCAGGCGGTCTAACGCAGCTGCTCCAGCAACAGTGAGCTCAGCGCCTCGGGGGCCTCTTCGAGAACCCAGTGCGAGACGTCCTCGAGCATCTCGAATCGGTACGGGCCGGTCACCCACTTCTCGGTGTCCAACGCCGCCGTCGACCCGAAGGCCACGTCCTCGGTGCTCCAGACGTACATCGTGGGCACCGACACCTCGTCGATCTTCACGCTCGGCCTGCCCGCCCGGTACCAGTTCAGCGCGGCCGTGAGAGCACCCGGCTCGCGCAGCCGCTGCACGTACTCCTCGACGCGACTGGGCGGCACCTTCCACTCGAACATCCGGCGCAGCGCCGCCGCGTCGTCCTCCAGCATCCGCCGCTCGGTCACGGGGGCCTGCCGCCACTCGGTCATGTAACGGGAGCGCAGGTGCTGGTCCTCGTCGGTCCGCAACGCCTGCGCCAGCGCGCCGGGGTGCGGGGTCGACACGACGGTGAGGGTGCGCAGCCGGTCCGGGTGTCCGGCGGCGGTCCACCACGCGACCGCGCCACCCCAGTCGTGACCGACCAGGTCGAATCGGTTCCACCCCAGCTCGTCCGCCATCGCGAGCACGTCACCGACCAGTTCGTCGACGCCGTACTGCGCAGGCTGCTCGGGCCGCACGCCAGGGGAGTAGCCGCGCTGGTCGGGCGCCACGGCCCGGTAGCCGGCCGCGCCGAGCACGGCGACCTGGTGCTCCCATGCGATCGCCGCCTCGGGGAAGCCGTGCAGCAGGAGCACCGGGCGACCGTCGTGCGGCCCGGCCGCGATCGCGTCGAAGGTCCCCGCGGGCGTGGAAATGCTCACGTGCTCGATCACCGTTCGAACTCTAGTGCGTGATCCGGAACGCAACGCTCGACGAGGTGCATGGGCTCCGCGTGACACGTATCTGCGGACGGACCCGACGGGGAGGGTGCAGAATCCGACACCGCGTTGCGCCGTTCGGATCACGTGCTCGTCCGTTCGGGTGCCCGTGCGCCTGTGCGGTGATCTTCCCGGTCATCTTGTGGATGAACTGGGTATCAGCCGGCTCACTGCGGCCTCCTAGTCGGTGAGCCGGCACATCGCCGGCTCACCGCGCTGCATGTGAGGAGGTCGCCGCATGGTGCAGCCCTCAGCCGTGCGAACCGATCGTGTCGTCTCCACCGTCGACGCGAACCGGACCGCCGGGCCGGGGATTCGGCTGGTCGCCGGGACCGGTGCCGAGGAGGCGACCGACCGCACCGGCAACGCGCGGCGGCTTCTGGAGGCCGAGCTCGTCGACATCGTCGACTCGGCGCTCGCCGGTGACCGCCGTGCGATCGACGAGCTGCTGGCCCGGATACGGCCACTGATGCTGCGCTACTGCCGCGCGCGGGTGGGTGCCCGCGAGCAGACGCTCGTCTCCGCCGAGGACATCGCCCAGGAGGTCTGCCTGGCCGTCGTGTCGGCGTTGGACACCTACCGGTACGAGCCGGGCTCCTTTCTCGCCTTCGTCTACGGCATCGCCGCGCACAAGGTCGCCGACGCCCGGAGGCGCGCCGTGCGCAACCGGGCCGACGTCGTGGCGGAACTGCCCGACTGCCCGACGACCGAGGTCGGGCCGGAACAGCGCGCCGTGAACGGCGAACTCCTCGACGAGGTCGTGCAGATGTTGCAGCGCCTGCCCGAGCGGCAGCGGGAGATCCTGGTGCTGCGGGTGGCCGTCGGCCTGTCCGCGGAGGAGACGGCGCTGGCGGTCGGCGCCACGCCAGGTGCGGTGCGAGTGACCCAGCACCGCGCGTTGGCCAGGATGCGGGAGCTGCTCGCGTCGCAACGCTGATCAGCTCCGCGGCTGGCAAGGTGAGGGGGTGAGCGCACAGCCCCCGCCCGCAGTCCCGGAGTTCGACGTCCTGCTGTCCGGCACGGTGTTCCTGGACATCATCTTCACCGGCCTGCCACGCCCTCCTGTCGCCGGCACGGAGGTGTGGGCCGAAGGGCTCGGCTCCTGCCCCGGCGGCATCGCCAACCTCGCCGTGGCCCTGCGTCGTCTGCAGCTGCGCACCGCGCTCGCCGCCGCGTTCGGGGAAGACGTCTACGGCGACTTCTGCTGGGAGGTGCTCGCCGAGCAGGAGGGCGTCGACCTCACGTACTGCAGGCGGTTCTACGGTTGGCACTCCCCGGTGACCGTCTCCATGGCGATGGACCGCGACCGCAGCATGGTCACCCACGGGCACCGCCCGCCGATCTCCGCCGACGAGCTGCTCGATCCGCCTCCGCGCACCCGCGCGTGCTTCGTGCACGTCGAGCCGGAGGAGGAGCGGTGGGTGCGCACCGCCAAGGACCAGGGCGCGCTGCTGTTCGCCGACATCGGCTGGGACCGCACGGAGGTGTGGGCTCCCGCACTTCTGCATCAGCTCGAGGGCTACGACGTGTTCCTGCCCAACGACGTCGAGGCGATGCGCTACACCCGCGCGGACACCCCGGAGGCCGCGGCCGCGCTCCTGGCGGAACGGGTACCGGTCGTGGTCGTCACCAGGGGCGGCGGGGGAGCGGTCGCGGTCGACGCGGCGACGGGGGAGACGGTCGACGTGCCGGGGCTCAACGTCGCCGCGCTGGACTCGACGGGTGCGGGAGACGTGTTCGGGGCGGGCTTCGTGCTCGGCACTCTCGCCGGGTGGCCGCTGTCGCACCGGGTGCGTTTCGCGAATCTGTGCGCCGCACTGTCGGTTCAGCACTTCGGTGGTTCGCTCTCGTCGCCGGGCTGGGGCGACATCGCGGCGTGGTGGCGCACGGTCAGCAGGCGGGAGGACGACGAGTTGAGCCGTTACCGCTTCCTGGACGATCTGCTGCCCGATCACGTGGACTCGGAGGTGCGCCGGGCGAGCGCGACGATCGGGCTGCGCGGCCCCCGGTGAGGGCCCGACCGCCAACAGGTAGGTTCGCAGGTACCCGTGTTGGATCGGTCTCCCCATTTGTTTCGCGATTCGAAGCAACCTGGCGGGGGTTCCGCGCGACTTGTGTGTGAGGAGTTTCCTCCCATCTCGGAAGGGGTTGCGGTTTTCGTGTTCGCCGCGCGTGCGTCGGGTCTGTTGAAGTTGGCGGGGCTGTGCCTGACGGCGGGGGTGCTCCTGGCCGCGGTCCTGCTGCCCGTGGCGGGAGGCATCGGGCTCGCGTCCAACCGCGCCGCGGACACCGTGGACCAAACGTCCGGTGAGCTGGCCAAGGGCGAGCTGCCTCAGATCACCACCATCCAGGACATGAACGGCGATCCGATCGCCTACCTCTACAAGCAGTACCGCATACCGGTCGCGTCGTCGCAGATCGCCGACACCATGAAGGCCGCGATCGTCGCCATCGAGGACAAGCGGTTCTACGAGCACAACGGTGTCGA
>DASYMV010000149.1:0-11702 GCA_036008865.1 Pseudonocardiaceae bacterium
AGCGACGCTTCCTCGTCGCGGGCCCCGAACGTGTCCGGCGTTGCGCCGAAAGTGTGGTGCGAACCACGGCTGATGATGTCCTTCCGGCATCTGGACGGCCGAAACGGGTAGCGTGCCTGGCCGTGACCCCCACTCCGGAGCCGCCTCCTTCGCACGTGCGTGCTGCGTTCGGTGCGCGGGACGCGGAGCCGGAGCTCATCGACGGTGGCCCCGCCTGGCGCTGCGGCGACGCGGCGATCCGCCCCGCGGGCAAACCCGCCGAAGCGACCTGGGTCGCCAGGACGCTCGACGCGCTCGACGTGCCGAACCTGCGCGTCAGTCGTCCGTTGCGCTCGACCGACGGTCGTTACGTCGTCGGCGGGTGGGCCGCCACCAAGTACCTCGCCGGTAGGGCGGAGCCGAGGTACGACGAGGTCGTGGCAGTGGCGGTGCGCCTGCACCAGGCCACGGCCGACCTGCCTCGCCCTCGTTTCATCGACGCTCGGACGGACGTCTTCGCCGTCGCCGACCGGTGCTCGTGGGACGAATACGAGGTCCCGCTGGACTCCGACCTCGGCGGCAGGCTCTTCGAGACGCTCTCGGGCTCTCGCAAACCCGTCGCGCTCAAGCCCCAGGTCGTGCACGGTGACCTCTTCGGCAACGTGTTGTTCGCCGGCTCGGCACCTCCCGCGATCATCGACTTCACCGCGTACTGGCGCCCGGCGGAGTGGGCCGCGGCCGTCGTCGTGGTCGACGCACTCGCCTGGGGTGGCGCGGACGAAGGCCTCATCGAGCGCTGGGCGCACCTCCCCGAGTGGCCGCAGTTGCTCCTGCGCGCCGTGCTGTTCCGGCTCGCCGTCCACGCACTGCACCCGAAGTCCGGCCCCGCCTCCATGGTCGGGCTCGAACGCACGGCGCGTCGGATCACCCGGCTGCTCTGACGCGCGGTTGAGCGGCGATCGGAATAGTTGAGGCATCAACTACGTTTGCGGGAGTGACGAGGTCACCGACGTGAGCGACCCGAGTCCGCGAGGAGGCAGAGATGCCCGCCGTCACCGCTGACACACTGACCCTGCCGAGGCTGCCCCAACTGCCGGAAGCCGCCACCGGCTGGCGGCCGGTGCAGAAGGTCGTGCAGGCCCGCAAGTTCCTGGAGGGCGAGGGATTCCAGGTGCGCCGCCCGTTCCCCGGCATCGACCTGTCGCTGGCCGACCCGTTCCTGCTGCTCGACCACATGGGCGCGGTGGAGTACGGGCCGGGCGAGGCGAAGGGCGCGCCCTGGCACCCGCACCGCGGCTTCGAGACCGTGACGTACATGATCGACGGTGCCTTCGAGCACAAGGACTCCACCGGTGGTGGTGGCCTGATCACCAACGGGTCGACCCAGTGGATGACCGCAGGCGCAGGCGTCCTTCACAGCGAACTGCCGCCGCAGGAGCTCGTCACCGAGGGCGGCCTCTTCCACGGCGTGCAGTTGTGGGTGAACCTGCCGCGTTCGGCCAAGTTCACACCGCCGCGCTACCAGGACATCGGTGCGCACGACACCGAGCTGCTCTCCAGTGACGACGGTGGTGCGCTCGTCCGAGTGATCGCCGGTGAGCTCGCCGGACACCGCGGGCCGGGCGTCACGTACACGCCGATCACCTACCTGCATGCGACCGTCAGCGCCGGAGCCCGGTTGGCCATGCCTTGGCCGGAGGACTTCAACGCACTGGTCTACGTGCTGTCCGGGCGCGGCGAGGCCGGACCCGAGCGCCGCCCGCTGGAGGAGGGCCAGCTCGCGATCTTCGGCCGCGGCTCGGCGCTGACCCTGCAAGCGGTCAGCGAATGGGACGTGCTCGTGCTCGGTGGGCTGCCGATCCGCGAGCCGGTCGCCCGCTACGGGCCCTTCGTGATGAACACCCGCCAGGAGATCATCGAAGCGATCGAAGACTTCCAGGCCGGGCGGCTGGGCCGCACCCAGCCGGTGCACATGCCCCACCACACCACGGCGGACGAGGAGTTGTCTTGACCCTGTTGGAACGAGGCCGTGAGTTCCGCGCGGCCGGTGACCCGAGCAGCGCGGCCCGGTTCCTGGCCGAGGCCGCGGAAGCCGCGCCCAACGACCGCGCGGTGCTGACCGAACTGGCGCTGGCGCACTTCCAGTCGGCCGCGCTCGGTCCGGCCGAGAAGGTGCTGCGGACGTTGGTCGAGCTGGACCCGTCGGACGCGTACGCACGGCTGCTGCTCGGCCGCACGCTGAGCAGGCAGAGTCGCCACGAGGAGGCCCTGCCCGAGCTGCGCCTGGCGTTCGCGATGACCCGTGATCCCGGCGTGGAGGCCGAGATCGCCCGCGTCCAGGCACGCTTGGCCTGACTGGCGCTCACCAGAGGCCGGGCGGCTCCGGTGCGGCGGCGGAGGCCGCGGCGTCCCAGCGGTGCACGCGCAGGTTCACCTTGCCGTCGTCCGCGACGACGCCCTCGTCGCGCAGCCGTTGCAACTGCTCATCAGCCAGGTGCGGCGCGCACGTCCCGTTGGCGCGCAACACCCGGTGCCACGGCAGGTCGTGGCCGTCCTGCGCGAGAACGGTCCCGACCATCCGGGGCGACGGCGCCCGCGCCAGGTCCGCCACGTCGCCGTAGGTCGCCACTCGACCGCGCGGGATCGCCTTCACGATCTCGCGGATCTGCTCATGGATTCGCTCGTCCACGGGCCCAGCTTCGCAGGTTTCCCGCCGGAGCTCTCTTCTCAGCCCTTGTGGCCGGCGACGACCGCGGTGAAGTCGTAGGTGTCCTGTGAGATGCCGCCGCACGAGTCGGTCGAGGTGCTGCCGCAGTCGCCCCGGTCGCGGTTCAGGGCCCAGAAGGTCAGCCGCGCGAGGTGATGCTGGGCGGCGTAGGCCGCGATGGTCCTGAAGTCGGAGAGGGTGACCGTCTCCCCGGCGCTGTCGGTCTTGCCGTTCATGGACGAGATGCCCATCCGCCGGTAGGCCTGGTCGTCGGTGAGACCGAAGACGGACTTCAGCTGGTTCTTCAGGCCCTCGGCCGCGGACTCGGTGTGCGCCGCCATGTCGCCGCCGTCGCTGAAGTTGAACGGCATGATCGACCACACGTCGACGTCGGCGCCGATCGCCTTGGCCTGCTTGATCAGCCGTTGCCCGGTGGCCTCCGGACCCGAGGTCACGGTGGTCATGGTCACCACGATCCGGATGCTGCGGTTCTTCTGCTTGACGATCTTCAGCGCGTTCAGCACCCGGTCCTGCACGTCGGGCGTCGTGAACTCGGTGTTCTCGATGTCGACGTCGATCGCCCCGAGTTGGTAGGCGTCGATCACCTCCTGGTACGCCCCGGCCAGTGCCGACGCGCTGGAGCACTTCTCGCCGAGCTTGACGCCGGCCCAGCCGCCGAAGGACGGGACGACGTCGCCACCCGCGTTGCGGATGTTCTTGATCATCGTGGCGTCCGATCCCGTCAGCGACCGGCTGCCGTCCCACTTCGGGTTGCAGCCGCCGTCGGACAGGACGAACGCGAGCGTGAAGGATTTGATCCCGGTCGAGTTCATGACCTCGACCGGGTTGGGGATCGGATTGCCCCGCTGGTAGAGGTACGGCGCCGCGAGGACGGGGTCGACCGCGGCGTGCGCCGCAGGAGCCGTCGCCGTCGTGCACGTGAACGCGGTCGCGGCCAGCGACATCATGATCCGCCGCAAGGTCTTCATCAGTCCTCCATGATCGGGGTGAACTCGGAAGAAGGCCAGGTCGGCGGTCCGGCACGAGGCGGCTCACAGATCCGTCACGTCTACAAACGTGAGCCAGCCCACCGGAACTGTCAAGGAGATGTGCCGAAACCCGTCGCCTCGTCAGGCCTGGCTCCTCTCGTGGTGGCCTTAACACCAATCCCGGACGGGGTGCGCGGCGGGTGCCGGGTGATCCTGTCGGTGCAACGTGGTTCTATCCCTTCCGTGGGATCCACCAGGACGCCTCTGCTCGTGCGCCGGACGCCGGAGGACCGGCCCCGGCCGCACTGGGAAGGCCCTGCTCGCCGGGTTTTCGACCATCCCGGCGGCTTCCTGCGGGTGCTCGGCGGGCCGGGAACGGGCAAGACGACCTTGCTGGCGGAGACCGCCGCCGACCGGGTTCTGCGGGGTGGCGTGAACCCGGAGAACCTGCTCGTCCTCACCGCCAACCGACGCTCCGCGGTGGCGATGCGCGCGCAGATCACGCGGTTGCTGACCACCGAGGCGCAGGCCGACGGCGGGGTGCTGCGCACCGTGCGGGAGCCGTTGGTGCGCACGGTGCACTCGTACGCCTTCGCGGTGCTGCGCGCGCAGGCCGTACTGCACGGCGACCCGCCGCCGCGGTTGCTCTCGGTCCCGGAGCAGGACGCGATGATGCGCGACCTGCTCGCGGGTGACATCCACGACGGCGCGGCCGGTTGGCCGGACCGGTTGCGTCCCGCGCTGGGGCTGCCGGGCTTCGCCCAGGAGTTGCGCGACCTGCTGCTTCGTGCGGCCGAGCGCGGCCTCGGACCCGAGGACCTGATCGGACTGGGGCGCGAGCACGGCAGAGAGGAGTGGGTCGCCGCCGGCTTGTTCGGCCACCAGTACGAGGAGGTCACGCTGCTGGCGGGGGGCGACGCGGCCCATTCGGCGGCACCGGCGCTGGACGCGGCGGAACTCGTCGGAAGCGCGCTGCTCGCCTTCGAGACCGATCCCGAAGTGCTCACGACAGAGCGGCTGCGGGTGCGCCATCTGCTGGTCGACGACGCCCAGCACCTCGACCCGCAGGCGTACGCGCTGGTGCGCAAGCTGGGTTCGTCGGCGGAGCAGTTCCTGCTCGCGGGCGATCCGGACCAGGCGATCTTCACCTTCCGCGGCGCCGACCCCGCGATACTGGCCGGTGCCGATCCGGGCGGTCACCAAACCGTGGTGCTCAACCAGGGCCACCGGATGCTCCCCGAAGTGCGGGCGGCGGTCGCCCGGCTCGGGTCGCGGCTGCCGGGCTCGTCGGCCACCCGCGAGGTGGAGCCGGTCGAGGGCAGGGGAAGCGTGCAGGTCCGCCTGCTCGCCTCGGCCGCGCAGGAGGCCGGATGGGTGGCCGATCAGCTGCGCCGTGCTCACCTGATCGACGAGATTCCCTGGTCGCAGATGGCCGTTGTGGTGCGGTCGACGACGCAGTCGCTCCCCGTGCTCCAGCGCGCGTTGCTCGCCGCGGGTGTGCCCGTGGCGGTGCCGACGGACGAACTCCCGCTCGCGCAACAGCCCGCGGTACGGCCGTTTCTCGCCGTGCTGCGGTGCGCCGCGGTGCCCGGCAGCCTCGACGAGGACACCGCGGCGATGTTGCTCGCCTCGCCGTTGGGTGGCGCGGACCCCTTGGCGCTGAGGCGTTTGCGGCGCGGGCTCCGGCGCCTGGAGATGGCCGCGGGAGGTGACCGGCAGAGCGGTGAGCTGCTGGTGGAGGTGATCGAGTCCGGCGACCGCCTTGCCGCGCTGGAGGACGCCGAGTCCCTGCCGGCGCGTCGTGTGGGCAAGTTGATGCAGACCGCGCGTGACGCGATCGCCGCGGGACGCAGCGTCGAGCAGGTGCTGTGGAACCTGTGGCAGGACAGCGGCTTGGAGGCGCGCTGGGCCGCTCAGGCCGCACGCGGGGGCACGGCGGGCATGCAGGCCGACCGCGACCTGGACGCGATCGTCGCCTTGTTCGAGGCGGCGGCCAAGTACGTCGACCGATTGCCCGGTTCCGGCGTGGCGGGTTTCGCGGACTACCTCGCGGCCCAGCAGATCGTGGGCGACACGCTGGCTGCGGCGGCTCCGGTCGGCGAGGCCGTCGCGGTGCTCACGGCACACGCCGCGGCCGGTCGCGAGTGGACGGTCGTGGCGGTACCGGGCGTGCAGGAGGGCAGCTGGCCGGACCTGCGGCTGCGCGGTTCCTTGCTCGGCGTCGAGCGCATGGTCGACGTGCTGTCCGGACTCGACCCGGCCGACCACGTGTCCGCGACAGCGCCGCTGCTCGCGGAGGAACGCCGGCTCCTGCTGGTCGCGGCGAGTCGCGCTCGCCGCGTGCTGCTGGTCAGCGCGGTGCGGGGTGAGGAGGAGCAGCCGTCGCGGTTCCTCGACGAGCTCGACGGTGGGTCTGCAGACCCCGAAGATCCCGAGCGGCCCATCTTCACGCCCGAACGCGGTCTCGTCCTCGCGGAGCTGGTGGGGGAGCTGCGCCGGGTGGTCTGCGACAACGACACCGAACCCGAGCAGCGGCACAGGGCGGCCGCGCAACTCGCCCGGCTCGCCGGGGCGGGGGTTCCCGGCGCGCACCCCGACTCCTGGTACGGCCTGCCCGAGACCACAACGGACAGTCCTCTGTGGACCGAAGAGCACAATGTCAGCGTCTCGCCGTCGACGATCGAGGTCCTCACCAAGTGCCCGTTGCGCTGGGTCGTCGAGCGGCACGGCGGCCAGGACCCGGCCGAACTGGCCTCCACAACGGGAACACTGGTGCACGCGCTGGCCCAGGCCGCGGCGAGTGGCGCCGACCAGGCGGCCCTGCGTGCGAAGCTGGACGAGGCGTGGGCAGCGGTGGACGCAGGTGCCCCGTGGTTCTCCCGCCGCGAACGCATCCGGGTCGAGCGGATGCTCGACACATTCCTCGACTGGCTGGCCAGCAGTCGCGGTCAGCTCACTCAGGTCGCCGTCGAGCAGGAGTTCTCCGTCGAGGTGCCCAAGAGCGAAGGCGGCCCGTGGTTGCGCGTCCGCGGGCGCGTGGACCGCCTGGAGACCGACGCCGACGGCAGGCCGATGGTGGTGGACATCAAGACCGGCAAGAACCCCGTCACCAAGGACGAGGGTGAACAACACCCGCAGCTCGCCGTGTACCAGTTGGCCACCGCGCTCGGAGGATTCACGCACATCGGGCTCGGCACCGACGCGGGCGGCGCACGGCTGCTCTACGTGGCGCGTGAGGACCGCAAGACCGGTGCGGTCGAACGGACTCAGAAACCGCTGGACGAGCAGGGTGTCCGCGCCTGGCTGGAGACCGTGCAGCGGGCGGCCGAGTCCACGATCGGTCCCGAGTACACCGCGATGGAGAACGCCGACTGCGATCGTTGCCCCGCGCGCACGTCGTGTCCGATCCATCCGTCCGGTCGCCAGGTGAGCCAGTGAGCGGCCTCGTCAGTCCTGAGGTCGTCGCGTCGGCGCTCGGGCTGCCCAAGCCCACGCCGGAGCAGGCCGCGGTCATCTCATCGCCGACCGAGCCCGCGCTGGTGGTCGCCGGAGCGGGTGCGGGCAAGACCGAGACGATGGCCGCCCGCGTGGTCTGGTTGGTGGCCAACGGGCTGGTCGTCCCCGATCGGGTGCTCGGCCTGACCTTCACCCGCAAGGCGGCGCGTCAGCTCGCGGACCGCGTACGTGCGCGGCTGCGGCGCCTCGCGGGCTCCAGGTTGCTCGACGACCTCGACCCCAGCGGTGAGCGACGCGCGGCGGTCATGACCGGTGAGCCGGTGGTGCTGACCTATCACGCGTACGCGGGCAGGCTCGTCGGCGAGCACGGCTTGCGCCTGCCGGTCGAACCGGGCGTGCGGCTGCTCACCGAGACGGCCTCCTGGCAGCTCGCGCACCGGGTCGTCGCCACCTGGGCCGAGGACCTGGACACCGACAAGGTCCCTTCCACGATCACCGGCCATCTCCTCGCACTCGCGGGCGAGCTCGGGGAGCACCTCGTCGAGCCGATCGCTCTGCGCAAGCACGCGGAGTGGCTGTGCACCGTGATCGAGTCCGCGCCCAAGGCGCCCCGGCAGCGCGAAAAGCTGCCCGAAAAGCTCAAGGAAATCGTTGTGGCACAACGGTTCCGTGTGGCATTGCTGCCGTTGCTAGAGGCGTACCAGCAGCGCAAGAGACGTGAGGCGGCGATGGACTTCGCCGACCAGATGAGCCTCGCGGCGCGGTTGGCCAGCGATCACCCGGAGGTCGTGCGCGGGGAGCGTGAGCGCTACGGCGCGGTGCTGCTCGACGAGTACCAGGACACCGGTCACGCGCAGCGGGTCCTGCTTCGATCGCTCTTCGGCCAGGGTGACCCGATGCCGGTCACCTCCGTCGGTGATCCTGCGCAGGCCATCTACGGCTGGCGCGGTGCCAGCGCTGCGAACCTGCCCCGGTTCACCACGGACTTCCCCCGCCCCGCGGGCGAACCGGCCGAGCGCTACGGCATGCTGACGAGTTTTCGCAACCCGCCCGAGGTGCTGGCGCTGGCCAACGCGATGTCGCTGCCGCTGCGCGAGGCAGGTCTCGAGGTCGACGAGTTGCGCGCGCGGGACGGCGCAGGACCCGGCGACGTGCGCGTCGCGCTGCTGCCGGACGTGCGGGCGGAGCTCGACTGGATGGCGGACGTCCTCGCGGCGCAATGGGAGGCCGCGCTCGACGTGACCGGCAAACCGCCGACCGCGGCCGTGCTCGTCCGGCGCCGGGCGGACATGGCAGCGATCGCAGCGGCCCTGCGTGATCGCGGCCTGCCGGTCGAGGTCGTCGGTCTCGGCGGCCTGCTCGACGAGCCCGAGGTGCGCGACCTGACCAGTGCCCTGCGGGTGCTGGTCGATCCACTGGCCGGCACGGCTGCGGCACGGTTGCTCACCGGGTCGCGCTGGCGCGTGGCGGCTTCCGACCTGGCCGCGCTGTGGCGACGCGCGGGCCAGCTCGCAGGAGCACCGAGCCGGCAATCCGTTGTGGACGATCCGCTCGCAGTTCTCGCCGACGCGTTGCCGGGGGAGCACGCCGAACAGGCAGGGCTCGCCGACGCGCTCGACGACCCCGGCGACCCGAAGGCGTACTCACCCGAGGGATACCGCCGGATCCGTCGTCTCGGTGGTGAGCTGGCAGCGCTGCGACGCCGTCTGGAACAGCCGTTGCCCGAGCTGGTCGCTGACGTGGAACGCACGCTGCTGCTGGACATCGAGGCCATGGCGCGTCCCGGAAGCGTGGGCCGCGCGCACCTGGACGCCTTCGCCGACGTGGTCGCCGACTACGCCGCGGCGTCCCCGTCCGCGACGCTGCCTTCGTTCCTCGACTACCTCTACACCGCGGAGCACGCCGAGGACGGTCTCGAACCCGGTGAGGTCGAGGTCGCCGAGGACCGGGTGCAGGTGCTGACCGTCCACTCGGCCAAGGGGCTGGAATGGCACATCGTCGCGGTACCCCACCTGGTCCGTGACGTCTTTCCGGGACGACGCAAGTCCTCGTGCTGGTTGCGCTCGGTCTCCGAGCTTCCCGCCGAACTGCGCGGCGACGCCGAGGACCTGCCGAAGCTGCGGCTGCCCGTTGCGGGCAACCGCAAGGAGATCGACGAGGCGCTCGCGATCCACGCGGAGGAGTTCGAGGAGCGTCGCCTGGTGGAGGAGCGGCGGTTGCTCTACGTCGCGCTCACCCGATCCGAGCACAGCCTGCTGATCTCCGGACACTGGTGGGGCGAGTCCGGGAGCAAGCCCAAGGGCCCGTCGCCGTTCCTCGAAGAGATCCATGCCGTGCTCGACGTGGAGACCGACGCGCCGGGCGTGATCGCCCACTGGGCACCTCGCCCCGCGGAGGACGAGGTCAACCCGCTCGCCGCGGAGGTCAAGACCGCGCAGTGGCCGGCCGATCCGCTGGGACGCCGCCGGAGCGCGGTGGTCCAGGGTGCCGAGCTGGTGGCGGCCGAGCTGAGCAAGGCCGCCCGGGAGGAACTGCTCCCGCAATCCAACGAGGACCCGGAGGGCTGGGCGCGCGACGTCGACGTGCTGCTCGCCGAGCGCGCGGCTCACGCGGAGCGGCGGGAGCAGGTCGTGCTGCCGGAACAGCTCTCGGTGAGCCAGCTCGTCGAGCTCGCCGCCGACCCCGACGTGCTTGCGAAGCGGTTGCGGCGACCGTTGCCCTTCCCGCCCAACCCGTTGGCACGACGCGGCACGGCCTTCCACACGTGGCTGGAGAAGAGGTTCGGCGCGAACAACCTGCTGGACATCGACGAGCTGCCCGGTGCGGCAGACGACGGCGCGGCACCCGACTCCGAGCTGGAGCGGCTCCAGCAGGCGTTCCTGGCGAGCCGGTGGGCACAACGCACCCCGCAGGAGGTCGAGGTGCCGTTCGAGGCCGAGATCGACGGCGTGGCGGTGCGCGGCCGGATGGACGCGGTGTTCGCCGACCCCGACGGCGGCTGGACGGTCGTCGACTGGAAGACCGGCAGGGTGCCGGACGCCGATCACCTGCCGGCGCTGTCCGTGCAGCTCGCCGCGTACCGGTTGGCCTGGGCGGCGCTGACGAAGACACCGGTGGAACGGGTCCGTGCCGCCTTCCACTACGTGCGCCACGACCACACGCTGCGACCGGCGGACCTGCTCGACGCCGACGGACTGCGGGCGCTGATCAGGTCCGTACCGGGTGTCAGCTGAGCACCCGCGCCTCGGCCGGGATGTCCTTGAGAACGCGCTCGTAGAGCACTTCCAGCAGCCAACGACCGAACAGCGACGGGCCGAATTCCGTGGACCGGTCCTCCGGCGGCACGATCAGCTCAGCCGCTCCCGCGTCGTCGGCGGTCACCACGCCGATGCCGTAGTAGTCGAGTTCGACCAGCTGCCAGGACTGCGAACCCTGCGGCGTGGGAAGCACCACCGCGCAGGGGGCCAGCGTCATGAGCGTCCCGCACGACTGCAGCGCTTGGTCCACAGCGGACTCGACGACCAGCACGCCGACCAGGTCGACCGCCGCGACCGGCAACTGGTCGTGGATCGCGGGTTCGAACCACGAGCGGAACCACGACGGGTCCGCCCCTGGCGGCCAACCGTTGACCGAGCGCCACTCGTGGACATCGGCGCGCATCCGCACGACAGCCGACACCTCATGACCCAGCACGTCGACTTCGGGGACGACGACGCCGTGCCAACCGAGTGCCGAAGCGGCTGGCTGGAGTAGCGGTTGCACTCGGGCATCCTATGGTCGGCCGACGGAGTCACGGTCGGGGAGTTTCTCGGCGTCGACCGGTTCGGTGAGCGCTCGGTGTGATCAGACCACATCCGCGGAAGTCGTGGCGCGCCATGTGGTCGCGTTCCCAGTAGCTCCAACGGCGTACCCGCAGCGACCGGGTGATCAGCGGGATCTGCAGGTGCAGTCGGCCGTAGGCGGTTTCAAGGTCCAACCCTGTCATGTCGGCCGGTTGCGCCGAGGAGCGCCCCAGAGGTCTGAGTCAACGGTCAACCGGTGAGAAGTTCTCGTCGGCACGTCACCATGTCGTTGCTCACTTACCACCCTGCAACGGTGAGGTAGACCCCGATGACCCTGCGCAAGTTCTCCGCCACACTCGCCCTGACCGCCGCGTGCGTCAGCGGCATGATCGCCCTGGCCCCTGCCGCCAGTGCGAGCGGGACGAAGATGACCCAGTCCGCTGCCGCCAGCGCCATCCGGGGCGCCGGTATCACGTGGAGCTCCAGCGGCGGCTGCACCGACCGCAACAAGCCGACCTGCACCTCGTTCGAGCAGATCAACTCCGGCACCGTCAACGGCATCAAGACCCTCAAGAGCGCGAGCGGTTGCAGCATCAACATCACCGGCGGCACGGAGACCGGCCACGCGTCGGGCACCTACAGCCACTGGAACGGCTACAAGCTCGACATCAGCCACAACTCCTGCATCGACTCCTACGTCAAGGGCTCCTTCACCTACACGGGCCTGCGCGGTGACGGCTACCCGCAGTGGAAGTCCGCGTCGGGCAACCTCTACTGCGACGAGGGCTC
>DASYMV010000150.1:0-13558 GCA_036008865.1 Pseudonocardiaceae bacterium
CTCCAGGCTCCAGACGGTGATGGTCCTGCCGTCCTTCGCCCCCTGCTGCGCGCCACACGCGGTGAGTCCTGCGCACAGCAGGAGCAGTGCGGCTACCGCGGCAAACGCTTTCGACCAGGGAGACCTGCGCATCGATTGTCCTTCGAACTCTCATCGCGGTGACGGTGGGTGGAAAGCCGGGGGTCTACGGCTGTCCGCTCCCGACCCCCATCGGTCGTCGCTGCATCACAGCACCCCATTTGACTTTTGACAAGACGTAAGTCTGATATAACTCCGACCGAAGTCGAGCACTATTGCTGTTCTGCAATGCACTTGTGCGACCTGTGCTCAAGCGCCGCCTATGTGGGGAGCCCCGTGGAACGAGTAGTCCAATTCACCGGACCGCGTCAGGTTGAGGTCACCTCTTACGAACCCGCCCCGTTGCCACCGGGGCACCTGCGCGTGCGAACCCGTTATTCGGGCATCTCCGCCGGCACCGAACTCACCGCTTACCGCGGCACGAATCCCTATCTGACCCGGACCTGGGACCCGGATTCCCGTCTCTTCCACGAGGCTGCGGCCGGCATGCAGTACCCGGTCGTCGGTTGGGGTTACTCCGAGATGGGCGAGGTCACCGAGATCGCCCCCGATCTGGTCGGCACCCCTGGGCTGCCCGAGGTGGGCGACCCGGTCTGGGGCATCTGGGGGCACTGCAGCGAGGGGATCATCCCCGCCGAGCGGATGTTGGACCACCGACTACCCGCCGGGATCGACCCGCTCTCCGGTGTCTTCGCCCGCGTCGGCGCGATCGCGCTCAACGCCGTCCTCGCGGCCGACATCCACCTCGGCGAGCTCGTCGCCGTCTTCGGACAGGGCGTGATCGGTCTGCTCACCACCCGCCTGGCCACCCTCAACGGCGCCCAGGTCGTCGCCGTCGACGCGCTCGACTCACGACTCGAGGTCGCCGCTCGGTACGGGGCCACCACCACCCTCAACGCCCGCACCGACAACCCCGCCGAGCGCATCCGCGCACTCAGCGGCGGCGCAGGCGCCGACACGGCCATCGAGATCAGCGGCGCCTACGCCGCCCTGCACGAGGCGCTGCGCTCGGTCATGATCGGCGGCCGGGTCGTCGCCTCGGGGTTCTACCAGGGCGACGGCCTGGGCCTGCGCCTGGGCGAGGAGTTCCACCACAACCGGGTGGAGCTGGTGACCTCCCAGATCGGCGGCGTGCCGCCCAGGCTGGCCGGGCGCTGGACCGTCGAGCGCCTCCAGCGGACCTTCCTCCAGCTCGTCGCGAACAAGGAGGTGGACGTGCGGTCCTTGGTCAGTCACCAAGTCCCGCTCGCCGACGCCGCCGAGGCCTACCAGCTGCTCGACGAAAACCCCGCCGACGCCCTGCAGATCGTCCTGGAGTTCTGACAGCCATGACCGCCACCACCTTGCGCCTCGCCTGCCAGGAGCAACTGCTCCCGGGGGACACCCTCCAGCAGAAGTGGGAGTTCGCCACCGCCGCCGGGTACGACGCCATCGAACTGCGCGGCAAGAAGGACTTCGCCTTCCGCGACCGCCTCCCCGAATTGCGCCGGGCACTCCGGGACGGCGTCGTGATGCCGACCGTGTGCGTGGACATGCTGCACTTCTTGGGCGCCTTCGACCCCGAGCTGCGCCGCGATGCGATCGAGCAGATGAAGTCCCAGCTGTCCGTCATCGCCGAGATCGGTGGCGTGGGGGCCCAGACTCCCGCCTCCTACGGCATGTTCTCCCGCCGGCTTCCCCCCTTCGAGCCTCCGCGCAGCGAGGCCGAGGACCGTGAGGTGCTGCTCGCGGGTCTGGCGGAGCTCGGCGAGCACGCCGCAGCCGAGGGCGTCACCCTCTACCTGGAGCCGCTGAACCGCTACGAGGACCACATGGTCAACCGCCTCGACCAGGCCGCCGGCCTGATCCGCGAGGTGGGCCTGGACTCGGTGAGGATCGGCATCGACACGTACCACATGAACATCGAGGAGGCCGACCCCGCGGCCGCCGTGGTCGCCGCCGCCCCGTGGATCGGCCACGTCCAGGTCAGCGACTCCAACCGCTTGCAGCCCGGCGCCGGCCATCTCGACTGGCCCGCGGTGCTCGCAGCGCTGGATGTCATCGGCTACGACAAGTACCTGGCCGTGGAATGCCGCCTGACCGGGGACCCCGAGACCGCTGTCGCCTCGATTCCGCCGTTCCTCCGCAAGGCCGCCGCATGAGCACCCCCCACACCCTGCTCGACGAGGCGCCCGTCCGCACGCAGCCGGCCGACCCGGCCCGGCTGCGCCGCGCCGCTGCGCGTGTGCTGCTCGACAACTGGACAGGCGGGTCAACCGTGCCGTCCCGCACTCTCTACCCCCACCAGTGGAGCTGGGACTCGGCATTCATCACCCTGGGTCTGCGCCACGTCTCCCCCCGGCGGGCGCAGCGCGAGCTGGAGTCCATGCTCGGCGCGCAGTGGGCGGACGGACGGTTGCCGCACATCGTCTTCGACCCGGCCACCCCGTCCGGCGCGTACTTCCCCGGCCCCGAGTTCTGGCAGTCCGCCACATCCGGAGCCGGTGCCCCCACGGGTGTGCAGACCTCCGGCATCATCCAGCCGCCCGTGCACGCACTGGCGGCGTGGGAGACCCACCTCGCCGACTCGCAGGAGTCCACGCGGCGCGGGTTCCTGGCCCGCGTCCACCCGCGCCTCGTCGCCTGGCACGAGTACCTGGCACGACGACGGGACCTCAGCGGGCACGGCCTGGCCGCGATCGTCCACCCCTGGGAGTCGGGCATGGACAACAGCCCGTGCTGGGACGCCCCGCTCACCCGCGTCGAACCCTGGCCCACCGGCCGCTTCCGCCGCCGTGATCTGGACCACTCGGCACTCGGCGACCGTCCCACCGATCTCGACTACGGCCGCTACGTGCGGCTCGCCGCCGACTACCGCGACCACGGCTACGACGACGCCGGCAACCCCCACGCGTTCGCCGTCGAGGACCCTTCGTTCAACGCGCTGCTGATCCTGTCCGAGCACGCCCTCGCCCGCATTGCGGAAGCTCTCGGCCTGGACCCCGAGCCACACCGCACGCGCGCCGCGGAACTCACCTCCGCCCTGGTCGACACCCTCTTCGACCCTGCCACCGGCCTCTTCTTCTGCCGCGACGTGCTCAGCGGCGCGCTGATCCGCGAATGCAGCGCGGCCGGGCTGATCCCGCTGGCCGTGCCAGGGCTGCCGGTCGCGGACCGGCTGCTGGGTACCGCCTCGGGCGAGCGTTTCAGACTCGGCCAGGTGCACCTCGTTCCCAGCTACGACCTCACCGGACACGCCTTCGAGCCCGGCCGCTACTGGCGCGGCCCGGGATGGTTCAACGTGGCCTGGTTGATCCACCGGGGCCTGGTCGAGCACGGCGCGACCGAGCAGGCCGCCGCGCTGCGGAGCAGCATGCTCGCTTCAGCGGAACGGACCGGCTTCGCCGAGTACGTCGACCCCTACAGCGGGGAGGGCCGGGGCTCGCGCAACTTCAGCTGGACCGCCGCAACCGTCCTCGACCTCCTCGTCCGGGGAACGACGTGAACGGCCGCCACTTGCTCGTCCACCAGGGTGTGTTCGCGGCCCTCGACGCCTCGGGTGACGTCCACGGCACGAACGGCACCTCCCCGGACGGCCTCTTCGCCCGCGACACCCGCCACCTCAGCCTCTGGCGACTGACGGTGGACGACGAGCCCCTCACGCTGCTTTCGCCGGGCGTTCTCACGCCAGCGGGCACCCGCGACCACCCGCCCGGCTATGCGGTCTTCCGCTACCAGGCCTTGGACGCCTCGGGGCTCGCCGAGCGAGTGCGCCTGGTCAACCACGGCGGCGAACCCCTCACCCTGCGCGTGCAGTACCTCGCCGGCGCCGACTTCGCCGACCAGTTCGAACTGCGCTCCGACAACCGCGACTACGACAAGCCGGACGCCCACCGCTCCTGTCAGACGCGAGCGGCCGGCCTCGAGTTCAGCTACCGGCGCGGCGACGAGTGGCTGGCCAGGACGTTCGTGACCACTCACCCCGCCCCGCGGACCGTCCTCCACGATGACAGCCGCGCCTCCCTCGACTGGACGGTGCACCTGCCTGCCCACGGCTCCACTGCGCTCACGTTGTCCGTGCGCCCCCTCTCACCTGGCGCGGCGACCCCGGATTCCCCTGGCGTCCGCTCCCCCTCGTCCGTGGCCGCGGCGGTGACCGCGGATGCCGAGGCGTTCACCGCCGCGGCGCCCCACCCCCGCGACCTCACCGACTGGGACGACCTCGCTCGTGCCTGCGAGCAGGGCCTGGCCGACCTCGCCGACCTGCGGGTCCCAGTGCCGGGTCCGGCAGGCGAGCTGTTGCGCGTGCCCGGCGCGGGTGTGCCCTGGTTCCTCACCCTCTTCGGCCGCGACTCGTTGCTGACCTCGTTCTTCGCGCTCCCCTACCGGCCCGAGCTCGCCGCGGCGACGCTTCCCGCACTCGCCGCCGTCCAGGGAGCCGGGTACGACGCGTCGCGGCTCGAGCAGCCCGGCAAGATCGTGCACGAGGTGCGCCACGGCGAACTGAGCCATTTCGGCCAGGTTCCCTATCGGCGCTACTACGGCACAGTCGACGCGACACCGCTCTTCCTCGTCCTGCTGCACGAGTACACCGCGCTCACCGGCGACGACTCGCTCGCACGGGCGCTGGAGCCCAACGCCCGTGCCGCGGTGGACTGGATGTTCGTCGACGGCGGCCTGGACGAGCACGGTTACCTGGTCTACCGCCCGGACGGGGCGGGGCTGGTCAACCAGTGCTGGAAGGACTCGGCGGGCGGGATCTGCTTCCGCGACGGAACACAAGCCGAAGGACCCATCGCCGTGTGCGAGGCGCAGGGGTATGCGTTCGACGCGCTGCGCCGCACCGCCCACCTCGCCGCCCGCGTGTGGTGCGACGAGCCGTACTCACAGCGGCTGACCGCAGCAGCCGACCGTCTGCGCGCCGGGTTCCACCGCGACTTCCCCATGCCCGCACAGGAGGGCTTCCCCGCCCTGGCGCTGGACGGCCGCCGCCGCCCCGTCGACGTTCTCGCCTCGAACGCGGGCCATCTGCTCTGGTCGGGCATCCTCGACGCGGAGCTGGGGGCACGAGTCGGCCGCCGCCTGCTCCAGCCTGACTTCTTCTCCGGCTGGGGGGTCCGCACGCTCGCGGCCGGGCAGCGGCCGTACCACCCGCTCAGCTACCACCGGGGCAGCATCTGGCCGCACGACAATGCGGTCGTCGTGTCCGGCCTCGCCCGGTACGGCCTGCGTGAAGAGGCGGCGCGGGTGACGCGCGGCCTGGTCGAGGCCGCGGCCCGCCACGACTACCGGCTCCCGGAGGTGATGGCAGGGCACTCACGCGACGACCACCCCGACCCGGTCCCCTACCCGCACTCCTGTTCCCCGCAGGCATGGGCGGCGGCCACTCCCCTGGCTCTGCTGACCGCAACCGGGCTGTAGCTCTGCACGCCTGCCCAGACCTCCCCACCAGGGCCCACCAAGGCAGCATCAGTACGTGCTGATGGTGTTGCGACCTGCAGGCACCAACTCTTCGCCCGGATGAGTTCACCGAAACACTGCTCGGCTTCCTGGAGGCGACTCCGTTCCTGCCTAGCAGGTTCGGGTGATCCCGGAGACCACGTGGGTCTCGGCGGCCGCGTGCAGCCGGGTGACGGTGTCGACGTCGAATCGGGCGGCACCAGGGGTGAGTGCGTTCGCCGTCGCGGTCGCCGCGGCGAGCCGGAGCGCGTCGGCCGCGTCGTCGCCCCGGTCCAGACCGGTGACCAGTCCGGCGAGGAAGCAGTCGCCGCTGCCGACCGGAAAACCACCGCGTGCCAACGGGAGGACGTGGAGCAGGGCACCCTCGCTCACCGCCCACGCGCCGTCGGCGCCCGCGGTGACCACGGTCATCCCCGTGCCACCGATGACGTCGTGCATCTCGCGCACCAGTTCCTCGGCCGGTGCCTCTCGCCCGACGAGTGCGGCCGCCTCCGCGGTGTTGACCTTGACGAGGTCGGGCCGGGTGGCGACGGCGGTGCGCAGCGAGCCGCCGTGGGTGTCCACTGCGACGCGGAAACCGTGCGACCGGGCCGTGGCGAGGAGCCGGGCCATGCCGTGCTCGGGCGCACCGGCAGGCAGTGAACCGGACACCGTCATCCAACCGGTGTTCCCGGCGAGGGCTTTGCCGAGTTCGTCTTCGAAGCTGTCCCACACCTGCGCGTCGACCGGGCTCGCCGGCTCGTAGAACTCGGTGAGTGCCTGCGTGCGCGAGCATGCGACCGACATGCACGTGCGTGTGGGAACGCTGCTGTGGACCACGCGGGCGTCGATGCGCTCCTCCCGCAGGAGGTCACCGATGAACGCACCGGTGTGGCCTCCCAGGATGCCCACCGTGCACAGCGCGGCGCCGAGCCTGTGGGCTGCGCGTGCGACGTTGAAACCCTTGCCGCCGGCCACTTCCACCACCGCGTGCGGCCGGTGGATGGCGCCGGCGACGACCTCGTCGACCACCAGCGTGCGGTCCAGGCTCGGGCTCGGCGCCACAGCGACGATCACAACCGGCTCCCGATGGCGGCATCGACCTCGTCGCGAGTGGCCTGCGCGGCCGTCCCGCCGGCCGCACGAGTCGACATGCTCCCGCAGACGACGGCCCGGTCGAGGCATTCCCAGGGCGACCGGCCCTCGATCAAGGCGGCGATGTACCCCGCGTCGAAGGAGTCCCCGGCTCCGGTGGTGTCGACCACGTCCACGGCAGGGCCGGGGCTCGTCCAGTGCCCGCCGTCCGGCGTCCAAACCGTTCCTCCTGCGGCACCGGCCTTCAGCGCCACCGAGGTCCCGAAGGCCGTGATCCGCCGGGCGGCCTCGTTCTCGGTGGCGCTGCCGGTGATCGCGAACAGCTCGGCGGCGTTGGGCAGGAGGACGTCCACGAACGGCAGGACCTCCTGCACTCCCGACCACTTCTCGCTCGGATCCCAGTTGGTGTCGAGCGAGGTGGTCGCACCGCTGCGCTGCACGGTCTCGAACACCGCCGGGAGGCCCGCGGCGAGGCCCGGTTGCAGGAAGAACGACGCGGCGTGGACGTGGCGGGCGCCCGCGAGCAGGTCCTGGTCCACCAGAGTGACGTCGAACGCGGCCATCGCGCCGAGGTGGGTCAGGATCGCCCGGTCGTCACGAGAGAGGACCACGGTCAACCCGGTCGGCTCGTGCGGGTGCGTGCTGAGCCATCGGGTGTCCACTGCCGCGGCGTCCAACTGCTCGCGGATGAAGTCCCCGAACAGGTCGGCGCCGACCGTTCCGACGAGCGCCGTGTTCACGCCGAGCCGGGCGAGTCCACAAGCGACGATCGCCGCCGAGCCACCGAGCACCAGGTCCGCGCCGTCGAGGAGCTGCTCCGCCTGACCGAAGCGGGGAACGACGTCGCCCCGCAACACCAGGTCGGGGTTGGCATCGCCGAGGACGACCACGTCAGGCAAGGACATCGGGACTCCAAGTCCGGGTGTGTGACAACTACTTCTGGTGGACGGGCTCAACCGGCTCCCACACCCGTCCCATGGCCTCGACCACGGCCGGCTTGTTGCGCCGGACGTAGGCGAAATAGCCGATCCCCAGCAATGCCCAGGCGAGCAGGAGGTAGGGCACGAGGTTGTACGGCGCATCCGGGACCGGCCACAGCAGGCCGTAGATCGGGAGCAGCATCAGGAGACTTCCCGCGACGGGAAGGACGCCGTGTCGCAGGAACGAGAACTCGTCGCGGTGCTGCCGCCAGAAGTACCTGATGAGGCCGATGTTCATGAGGATGTAGATGACCACGATGCCCAAGCCGAGGAGACTCCCGAGCAGGCCGTAAGTGCCAAGCGGACCGATGAGCCAGCCGATCACGAACGTGACGACGGCCGAGAACACGATGTAGGCCGCCCATGCGGCTACTGGGCTGTCCTCGCTGTTGGTTTTCGCGAGCCGGGGGCTGAGCAGGCCCTCGCGACCGAGGGAGAAGATGATCCGCACGGCCGCCGTCGAGCCGGACAGCGCGTTCGCGAACTGGCTGTTCAGCACAGTCAGGGTGAGCACCCACGCGACCTGCTTGCCCCAGTAGCGGTCCGACAGCGTGGTCCACGGACTGCTGTCGGAGGCCAGGTCTCCGACGTGGGCCTGTCCGAAGCCGATCGACGCGGCATAACCGGACAGCACGTAGACCAGCCCGATCATGATCACTGCGGCGAACAAAGCCCTCGGCACGTTGCGGCGCGGATCGCGCGTCTCCTCGCCGAGCGTGCCTGCCGATTCGAAGCCGACGAACATGAGGATGCCCCAGAGCATGCCGAAGCCGATGCCGCCGGCTCCGGTCAGCGAGAGACCGGGGTTGAAGGGGCTCAGGCTGTTCCCGCTCTCACCGCCCTCGCCGATGATCGTCCCGAACAACGCCAGGAGGACGCCGAGTTCCAGCACCAGGAAGATCAGCGCCGCCTTCACCGAGCTGGTGATGCCGCGCGAACCGATGAACCAGATGATCAGCAGGACAGCGGCGCTGATCACCCACCACGGGACGTGCCAGTGGAACTGGTCGGCGAGGAACTGGCTACCGAAGCTGCCCATCGCCGAGAACAGCATCGGGCCGATCGCACCGTAGGCGAGAACGAGGATCCATCCGGAGACGAACCCCGCACCCTTGCCGAACGCGTGGCTGTTGAAGGTGAAGGCGAACCCCGCCGAGGGCAGCTTCCGCGAAAAGGCTCCGATCGTCGATGCCGTGATCAGGCACACGAGCAGGGCGAGGAAGATGCCGACGGGCAAGGCGTATCCGGTCTTGGCGGCGCCGGGCGCGGTGTTGAAGGCGACGCTGGTCGCCGGGCCCATGAACGCCATCGAGATCACCGCGGCACCCAGCGCGCCGATGGCTCCGCCGCGAAGACGGCCCGTGCTCTCGCTCATGACAACCCTTCTGCGTACATGGGCAGCAACGACTGGAGGTCGCCAACGACCTCCTGCACCGCGACGGGAGCGAAGGTGACCGGATCCAGCGCGGTGGCGGCGTTGTCGAACAGGAAGTGCACGCGTGGCTCGCCCGTGCTGATACCGCTCACCGGCGCCACGTAGGACCGCGTCATCTGCATCTGCGTGCGGAAGCCGAACAGGGCCGTGTCTCCTACCGCGCACCGGTCACCCGGTTCGAGGATCGCGTGGTAGTCGATGATCTGCTCGGCCTCGTGCCGGTAGGACAGTGCGTTGTCCCGCGCCTGCTCCCAGGTGGCCCCCACGAGTGCCTTCGCCGGATAGCCCGCGGGATAGATGTCCTGGAACAGACCGCCTCCGAACGCGTAGGCCGCGTCCCTGAAGTGGTGCGAGATCTCGCTGACGTAGACGAAGGCAGGGCGTTCCGGCAGATCGGGGTTGCGGGCGTGGATCGGCGTAGTGCCGGTGAGTCCGTGGCCGGGCTCGACATGCGTGGAACCGTTGCGCGCCAACAGCTCCATCGTCGCGGAGGACGTGTTGCCCGGCGTGTTCACCTGCGTGATGGGGAAACCGTCGGCCTCCAGGGCCTTGGCGCAGCGAACGGCCGTGGCGAAGTTCGGAGTCAGCTCCGGGGCGCCCTCACCACCGGCGTCGTAGCGCACGCACGGGAACGCCGTCGTCCCGACGACCCGTACGGCGGGCAGTGCGGCGATCTTCCGCGCCACCTGGAGCACCTCGGGCTCGGGCGTGCCGCCTTCCTGCCCTTCGAAGAAGACGCCGTCGTCCGAGTACACCTTGAGCAACAGGTCCTGCGTCAGTCCGAGGCGCGAGGCCGCATCACTGATCCACCGGGCGTGCTCGAAGTTGAACACCGTGATGACGTCCGGGCTCCAGCTGACCGCCTTCTCGACGAGCGCGTGCGGGATCTGGCTGAGATGGCCCAGATGTCCGATCGGGAGGCCGTACCTGGTCAACTGGAGCGCGCAGGTGATGTCCACGCACACCGTGCTGTCGAGGCCGCCCTGCAGTCCCACACCTGTCACATACGGGTTGCGCCCGAACTGCTTGGTCATGAGATAGGTCGTCAAGCCCAGCCGTCGCGCTTCGGCGGCGAGCGCGTTCGCGTTGTCCGCCACCGCATCGAGGTCGATGACCCAGGTGTTCGGCGGGATCGACCCGGACCGGTGCAGGCCGAAGGCCGCGGAGACGAGTTGGGGGTTGGTCTCGACCAGGCGCTGGAGGAACATCGTCTGCCTTTCTCGTGATCGTCCTCAGGAGACGGCGGTGGTGACGCGCTCGGGGTTGAGGACGCCGAGCACGTGGGCGACGCACTCGCTGACGGCGTCGCGTGCAGGTCCCAGGTACTTCCTCGGATCGACGGGCGGGTTCGGCTGCGTCAGGACGTCCAGAACGGCGCCGGTGTAGGCGACGTTCAACGCGGTGCCGATGTTGACCTTGACCATCCCGTGCAGGACCGCCGCGCGAAGCTGGTCGTCCGGCACGCCCGACGAACCGTGCAGGACCAGTGGCACCGCCACGTTGTCGCGCAGTCGTGTGAGGAGCTGAAGGTCGAGGGCCGCGGTCTTCTCGATCATCGCGTGGGAGCTGCCCACCGCGACGGCGAGGCCGTCGACCTCCGTCGCGGCGACGTACGCAGCGGCTTCCGCTGGATCCGTGCGGACCCCGGGCGCGTGCGCCCCGTCCTTGCCCCCGACCTCACCGAGCTCGGCCTCGAGCCAGAGGCCGTGATCGTGGGCCCACCGCGCCGCGGCACGTGTGGCTGCGACGTTGTCGTCGTAGGACCGCTTCGAGGCGTCGTACATGGCGGAACTGAAGCCGGCGTCGGCCGCGTGGCGCAGGAGGTCGTCGTCCTCGACGTGGTCCAGGTGCAGGGACACCGGCACCCGCGCGGCGGCCGCGACCTCGGCGGCGGCGCGGGCGATGGGTCGCAGCCTGCCGAGGTGGAACTTCACGGCGTTCTCGCTCACCTGGAGGATCACCGGTTGGTCCGCCGATTCGGCTCCGGCGACGATCGCCTCGGCGTGCTCCACGGTGATGACGTTGAACGCCCCCACCCCGGCGCCCGCACGGCGGGCCACGCCGACGATCTCGCCTGTCGCGACGAGCGGCATCCCCAGAACCTCCGTATTTGCAGAAGTGAAGACAGCGGCGAGGGTTGGGCGCGCCCGGTTGGCGATGCGCTTCTAGACGACCGCGACCCTGAGACCCGCCGCGCGCAGGCTCTCGATCTGCGCCGGGTCAGCGGCCGTGTCCGTGATCAGCTCGTCGACCGACGACAGCGGACAGATGGAGGCGAAGACGACGCGACCGAGCTTGCTGGCGTCCGCCACGACGATCACTCGGCGACTGCGCTCTATGAGCGCCCGGTTGGTCGCCGCCTCCGTCTCGTTCTGCGTCGTCAGCCCCGCTTCCCGATCGATCCCGTCCACGCCGACGAACGCGGTGTCGATGTTGATCTGACTGAGCGTCGCGTCCGCCAGTGGGCCGACCAACTCGTAGGACGCGCTGCGTGAAACTCCGCCGGTGACGATGAGCTTGAGGTTCGGCCTGACCGCCAGCTCCGCCGCGATGTTGAGCGCGTTGGTCACCACGGAGAGCTCGGCCCGATGCACGAGGCGACGCCCGACCTCAGTCGTGGTCGTGCCACCGGTGAGCGCGACGACCTCGCCGTCGGAAACCCGCTCGACGGCCGCACGCGCTATGCGCAGCTTCTCGTCGCGCGCATGACCACCCCGATAACGAACGGGCAACTCGTACGCCGCACCCTGGGAAACGGCACCGCCGTGGGCACGCTCGAGAAGTCGTTGCTCGGAAAGGGCTTGCAGATCCCGTCGGACCGTCGCCTCACTCACACCGAGTTCTTCGGCCAACTCGGCGACGCCGACGCTGCCGTCCTTCGAAAGCAGCTCCAGGATCCGCCCGAACCGGTCAGCCTTGCGCACCCGACGGATGCTAGTGGGTTCGGCCGGAGCCCCCTCTTCCGCCAAGAGCCCGCTCATCAACGCCGCTCCACGGAGAGCAGACAGGTGGGGGCGATGACGACGTTGGACACGGCCGCAGCATGCCAGGATGCGCACAAGACGCGCAAGAGCGCGCATCCAAGTTGCACATGCAGTCACTTGAGAGCAGCTCGAGACGCCGATCCGCGTCCCGAACGGCACGATCAACGACGTTGCAGTTCAACACCTGCGCAATATTGCGCAAGTTTTGTGCTTGTCTCTGCGCGGAAGCCATGGTTAGCGTGTAGCAATGAGCACAACGGCAGACGAGATCGCAACCCAACCCGCCCTCTGGCAGCGCGCGGCCGACCTGGCCCACCAAGTCGCTGACCTGCTGCCAGCGCAGGGTGAGGACGTGTGCGTCGTCGGCTGCGGCACATCCCTGTACATGGCACAGGCGTGGGCGGCTCTGCGTGAACGCGCAGGACACGGACGAACGGATGCGTTCGCGGCGTCGGAGCTCCCGGACGGCCGACGCTACGACGTGTTGGTGGCGTTGTCCCGATCCGGCACGACCTCCGAGGTCGCCCACGTCGTCCGCACCTCCACCGCAACGCGCTCGGTGGCGATCACCGCGGTGCCCGCGGAACCCGTCGCCACCGCGGCGGACGGCGTGATCGACCTGTCGTTCGCCGACGAGCGCTCGGTCGTTCAGACACGCTTCGCGACCACGGCGCTGACGTTGCTGCGCGCCCACGCCGGCGACGGTGGCGCGAACGCCGCCGCGGACGCCGAGTTGGCGCTCGCCGGCACGCTGCCAGTCGATCCCGCCACGGTGAGCCAGTGGACCTTCCTCGGTCGCGACTGGACCGTTGGTCTCGCGCACGAGGCCGCACTGAAGCTGCGCGAAGCCGCACAGGCCTGGACCGAGGCCTACCCCGCGCTCGAGTATCGCCACGGGCCGATCAGCGTGACGGGCCCGGAAAGCGTCGTGTGGTCGCTCGGTCCGCTCGACCCCTCACTGGAGTCGGAGATCCGCAGCACGGGCGCGACCGTCGTCGCGCCGGCGCTCGACCCACTCGCGAGCCTGGTGCTCGCACAGCGCACGGCCGTCGCGCTCGCCGAGGCCCGTGGCCTCAATCCCGATCGGCCCCGCAACCTGTCCCGTTCCGTCGTGCTGTCCGGGCTCGCACTGGACGTGCTCGCCTGATCCGGCGCCGCCACACCACCACCCGCAGAACCGAACGAGGAGCTTCGCCATGTTTCTCGATGTGACGGCACGCCGGAACCCTTCGCTCATCCGCGTTGCCGCGCGGCTCCAGCAGACCGGCGCCATCCCCGCCAACACCTACGTGATCGACCTCGACACGGTGCGGGAGAACGCAAAGGCCATGGCGGCGGAAGCCGAACGGGTGGGCATCCGGCTCTACGCCATGACGAAGCACTACAACCGCAACCCCCTGGTGACGCACGCCGTCCTGCAGGCAGGCCTGCACTCGACGGTCGCGGTGGACGTCCAGTGCGTGCAGACCTTGCGGCGCTTCGGCCTGCCGGTGGGCCATGTCGGTCACCTGGTGCAGATCCCGAAGCACGACCTGCGTTTCGTTCTCGCCACGAATCCCGAGGTCATG
>DASYMV010000151.1:0-2908 GCA_036008865.1 Pseudonocardiaceae bacterium
CTTCCCTTCATCACGTTGCGCATTGCGTCGTTCGAGGGCGGCGCGCACGCCGCGACCGGATATCCGTTCACCCTGCTGACTCCGCCGGCGAGGAAGAAGATCATCGCCTACGTCGAGTACGTGACGGAGCCGCTGTACATCGACGACTCCGCCCGCGTCGCCACCTGCGAGCGAGTCTTCAGCGAACTGGCGGAAGCCGTGCTCTCACCCGAGGTCAGCCTGAAGTTGCTGACTAGGGTTGCTGCTGAACTGTGACAGCAACCTGAGGAGGCGGCCCATGACCGCAGACCTGCAAGGAGCGGCGTGGTGCAAGTCCAGCCGTAGCGGCAACAGCGGTGGCGAATGTGTCGAACTGGCGCTCGGCGCGAGCGTCGCAGGTGTGCGTGACTCGAAGAACTCCGCCGGACCGGTGCTGACCTTCGGCCACACCGAACTGGCCGCGTTCCTGAGCGCGACCAAGGCCGGCCGCTTCGACGGCTGAGCAAGCACCCGCGTCCCTGCGAGATCGCCACGATCTCGCAGGGACGTCGCCGTGCCGTTCGTCCACTTGGGACTGAACTGACACGCCCGGTGAGCGCCTGACGGGTCGTGAACGACCGGTCGTCACACCGGCCACATCACCCACGACCCAGGTCTGCGAGCAGCAGACCGCTGCGCGGCTTCGGTGTGAAGTAGGTGCTCTTGCGCGGCATCCGGTCACCTCGGGCGTGCACGGCCAGCACGTCGGCGAGCGGCACGGGCGCGATCAGCAGCACGGCATCCGGCTCAGGCGCGCTCCACCTCTCGTTGATCACCGGCCGCACCTTCGGACTCTCCGGGTCCAACCCGAGCGCCTGCTCCAGCAACAACGACTCGACGACGGCGTGGTCCACCCGCTGGTCTGCCTCCGGAAGTTCCACCCGAAGCACCTGATCCCGAGCGCGCACGACCACCACGCCGGGCTCGGGTGCGACGACCTCCGACAGCACGGTGACCCGCAACCCCACGCGCAGCCAAGCCTCTGCCAGATCCGACGCCGACAGACCGGTGTCCACCAGCGCGCGGTGGATGGGTCCGATCCGCAACCGCGGTCCGGCGGTCACGAGTGCGAGCAGTCCTTCCAGGCGCGCGGCTGCCGCGGCGGCCACCCGGTGATTGCCGTCGGCGACGAGCAACGGGTGCGCGCCGGCGGCGTCGAGCAAGGCGTCCTGGCGTTCTCCTTCGCCCACCAGCCACATCCGGTGGCGCCTCTCGCCCGAGTCCACAACGGACACTTCGGGTGAGCCGAGCTCGTCGGCGGTCTGCAGCACCAGCGACGTCAACTCGTCGTGCTCACCGACCGGCACGAGCATGGCCGCACTGGTGGCGACTCCGAGTCCTGCCAGCACCTCCGCACGCTCGGCCACCACGTCGGGATAGACCTGCTCGCTGTGGTGGACGCGGCTGATGCCCCTGGCGTCCACCGCCGCGGGGTCGACCATGCACAGCAGCCCGGCCGAGGTGCCGTCGGGACCGTCCACCCAGTACGGCGCGACCACGTCGTGCACCGGCCGGTACGCCCTGCGGCACAGTTGCGCCAGCGCTTCGTGCGCGGCGGGCAAGGCGTCGAGCAGCCCGAGTCCCGCGGCCAGCGCGGCCGGCGTGCGGTGCGGGTGCTGCACGGCCAGCAGCGTCCCCGAAGCGGCTCCCGGTGCGGCGAGCGCGCTGATCACGCGATCCGGTTCGGCGAATTCGTCCACGTCAGGTCCGGGCACGCGGTCCCGGACGACCCAACCGTGCCCTACGGCACGCAGCCAGCGCGTCATGCCGCGAACGGTAACCTCGCGATGTGGACGTCGAGGTCACGCCGCTTCCGGGGATCGGCACCCGGCAGGACTTCATGATCCGTTCAGGCCGCCGGATAGGTGTGATCACCTACCGCGACGGCAAGTTCGAACTCATAATCTCCAAACAGGACGACGCCGACGCCTGCTCGGCATCCATCCCGTTGTCGCCGGAGGAGGCGTCGACCCTCGCCGGTCTGCTCGGCGCCCCACACCTCGTGGCGCAACTGGAAGAGCAGAACCGCGAGGTCGCCGGCGTCTCGACCAAGCAGTTCCCGATCGTTCCCGGCTCGGCCTTCGACGGCCGCACCCTCGGCGAGACCGCCCTGCGCACCCGCACGGGTGTGTCCGTGGTCGCCGTGGTGCGGGCCGGAACCGTCCACCCGTCGCCCCGGCCCGACTTCCGATTCGCCGGTGGTGACCACGTGGTGGTCGTCGGCACGCCGGACGGCCTGTTCGCCGCGGCAGACGTCCTGGGGAGTGGCTGACCCAAGTGCACTCCACCGCGATCGCTCTCATTCAACTGGGCGCGGTCTTCTTCGGCTTGGGCCTGCTCGGCAGGATCGCCTGGAGGATCGGCGTCTCCCCCATCCCGCTCTACCTGATCGGCGGTCTCGCCTTCGGCCACGGCGGCTTGATCCCGCTCGGCGGCATCGACGAGTTCACCCACCTGGCCAGTGAGATCGGAGTGGTGCTGCTGCTCCTGCTGCTCGGCCTCGAGTACTCGGCGGCCGAACTCGTCACCGGCCTCAAACGATCGTGGATGTCGGGTGTGCTGGACATCGTGCTGAACGCGACACCGGGCGCGATCGCCGGGCTGATGCTCGGCTGGGGCCCTGTCGGCGCGCTCGCGATGGCAGGCGTCACCTACATCTCCTCGTCGGGGATCATCGCGAAGGTCCTCGGCGACCTGGGCAGGCTCGGCAACCGCGAGACACCCGTCGTGCTGTCCGTGCTCGTGTTCGAAGACCTCGCGATGGCGGTCTACCTGCCGACCCTGACGGCGTTGCTGGCCGGTGTGAGCTTCTTCGGGGGCTTGAGCGCCGTGGGCATCTCGCTCGCCGCCATCACGGTCGTGCTCGTGATCGCGCTGAAGTTCGGCCGCT
>DASYMV010000152.1:0-4655 GCA_036008865.1 Pseudonocardiaceae bacterium
CGCCTCCATGACCTTCGGCCCACCAACGGATCGGTGAAGTACGGCCTCGTCCAACAGCAAGCGGATTGTCGGTGGGTTGTCACCCCGTAGCCGTGCCTGGCGGGCAGTGCGGAGGTCGACGGAACGCTGCAGTTCCTCGTCGCTGGCATCGGGTACGAAGGCGAGACGGACCGCGCGGGTGTACTTGGGAAGCTGAAACAGCCCGAAGACGTAGCCCGGCTCGTGGACACGTAGTTCGGTGGCATAGGCCTCGAGCTCGAAGTAGTCCTTGGCGAAGTCGGGTGCCGTGTCGGAGTGCGCGACGAGGAGACCGCGTTCGTCCGACTCCTCCGCCATGCGCAGCAGGCGGTCGATCTCCGGGGCCTCGACGTCATAGCACTGAGCGAGCAGCCGTACGTGCTTGATCTGGATCTGCTGTTCGGCATTCTCGATCTTCGAGATCGTCGACTGCGACAGACCGGTCCACTCGACCACCTGCGCCTGTGTCTTGCGTGCTGCCTTGCGGAGCTCTACAAGGCGAATGGCCAGCTGACGTCGTCGGATTCCGGGTGCTGTCCGGCCTGACATGGAAGTCCTCCGTTGGTGCGGGCGACTCAGTGTGCACGGTGGCGTCCCCCGTCCGACACGACATTCACCCGATCAGAATGTCGTCTACGAATATTCGTCTGGCTATATTCGCTTGACCGGAGTTGATCCGGTGGCTCGCCCGCTCCGCTGGCTGCTCCCACAGGCGCAGCGGAGCGGTCGGGTCCTGTTCGTCAGGGGGGTGGGTTGTGGCCGCTGAGCGCGCCTCGGCGCTCGCCGTGATCACGCGCGCAGTCACCGCGAACCGGACTCGCCCCAACCCGCTTCCCCGATCAGCCGCGGCTGCCCCTGCCTCCTCCCCGACCGGGCAGCAGCGGCACCGCGTGCTGGGCTCGTCGGTCGCCCCGAAGGCCGGCGGGCCCAGCACGCACTCACGCACGGCCAGAGCGTCATGAGAGATCTGCGCGCGCACATCGCCGGGCATTTCGGCCGAGTGATGCGGATGCTCGACGCTCAGGACGTCGACTCCGCCGAGCACTACCTCGACCACGTCGCAGCCACGGAGGGCACCGCGACGCGCGATTACCTCTGCACGCTCATCGCGCAGCGCAAGGGAATCCCGGGTCCGGAGTACCCGCGCTGAACGGAAGCGCTCACGCGCGGAGGCGATGGTCGAGCGCGGTGTGCCGTCTTCCGGCGCCGACGGTCCGGACGGCCTGGCCGATGGCCTTGCGCGAACCGACGAGGACCACCAGCTTCTTCGCTCGGGTGACGGCGGTGTAGAGCAGGTTGCGCTGCAACATCATCCAGGCGCTCGTCGTGATCGGGATGACCACGCAGGGATACTCGCTGCCCTGCGAGCGGTGAATGGTCATGGCATAGGCGTGGGTCAGCTCGTCCAGTTCACCGAACTCGTAGTCAACGTCCTCCTCCTCGTCCGTGCGGACGGTGAGCTTCTGCTCGTCCGGGTCCAGCGCCGTGACGACCCCCAGGGTGCCGTTGAAGACGCCGTTGCTGCCCTTGTCGTAGTTGTTGCGGATCTGCGTGACCTTGTCCCCCACCCGGAACACCCTGCCTCCGAAACGGCGCTCGGGCAGGTCCGGCCGTGACGGCGTCAACGCCTCCTGCAGCAACACGTTCAACGCACCCGCACCTGCCGGCCCTCGGTGCATCGGCGCCAGGACCTGAACGTCCCGACGGGGGTTCAGGCGGAACTTGGCGGGGATGCGGCGTGCCACCACGTCGACGGTCAGCGTCGCCGCGTCCTCCGCCTCCTCCACCGGGAACAGGAAGAAGTCCGGCAAGCCCTGCACGATCGGGTGGTCACCGGCGTTGATGCGGTGTGCGTTGGTGACCACACCGGACTGCTGCGCCTGCCGGAAGATGTGGGTCAGTCGCACGTGCGGGATCGGGCTGCCTGCCGCGAGGACGTCGCGCAGCACCTCGCCGGCGCCCACCGACGGCAGCTGATCGACGTCGCCCACGAACAGCAGGTGCGCTCCGGGCGCGACCGCCTTGGCGAGTTTGTTGGCCAGCAACAGGTCCAGCATCGATGCCTCGTCCACCACGACGAGGTCGGCGTCGAGCGGCCGGTCCTTGTCGTAGGCGGCGTCCCCGCCAGGCTTGAGCTCCAGCAGGCGGTGCACCGTGCGCGCCTCGTGGCCTGTCAGCTCGGCCAGCCGCTTCGCCGCACGACCGGTGGGCGCCGCCAGCACGACCTTCGCTCGCTTGGCCGTGGCCAGGGCGACGACCGAGCGGACCGTGAAGCTCTTGCCGCAGCCCGGCCCTCCGGTCAGCACAGCGACCTTCTCGGTCAGCGCGAGCCTGACCGCTTCCTGTTGGCTGGGCGCCAGCTCGGTGTTGTTGTGCTTGCTCAGCCAGCCGAACGCGCGATCCCAGTTCACGTCGGCGAAAGCCGGCATCCGGTCGGCGCTGGTGCCCAACAGCCGCAGCAACTGACCGGCGAGCGAGATCTCCGCGCGGTGGAAGGGAACCAGGTAGATCGCGCCGATCTTCTCCCCTGCTTCGTCTCCGGGGAGCTCCTCGCGCACAACTCCCTCCTCCGCCACGAGTTCGGCGAGGCACTCGATGACCAGACCGGTGTCGACCTGGAGGATCTTGATCGCGTCGGCGATCAACTCCTGCTCCGGCAGGAAGCAGTTGCCGTCACCGGTGGCCTCGGACAGCGTGAACTGCAGACCCGCCTTGACGCGTTGCGGACTGTCGTGCGGGATGCCGACCGCTTTGGCGATGACGTCCGCCGTGCGGAACCCGATGCCCCACACGTCCGTGGCGAGCCGGTAGGGCTCGTGGCGCACGACGTCGATCGAGGAGTCCGCGTACTGCTTGTAGATCCGCACGGCGAGCGAGGTGGAGACGCCGACACCCTGCAGGAAGACCATCACCTCCTTGATGGCCTTCTGCTCCTCCCACGCTTCGGTGATCAACTTGGTGCGCTTCGGGCCCAGCTTCGGCACCTCGATGAGCCGCTCGGGCTCGTTCTCGATGACGTCGAGCGCGTCGACGCCGAAGTGTTCGACGATCCGCTCGGCGAGCCGCGGCCCGATTCCCTTGACCAGCCCGGAGCCCAGGTAGCGCCGGATGCCCTGGATCGTGGCCGGCAGCACGGTCGTGTAGTCGTCGACGTGGAACTGCTTGCCGTACTGCGGATGCGATCCCCACCGACCGCGCATGCGCAGTGACTCTCCGGGTTGCGCGCCGAGCAGCGCGCCGACGACGGTGACCAGATCACCCGACCCGCGCCCGGTGTCGACCTTGGCGACGGTGTAGCCGGTCTCCTCGTTGGCGAAGGTGATGCGCTCGAGGACCGCCTCGAGCACCGAACCACGGAACGGCTCCGCCATTGCCACGCTCGGCAGTATCCCCGATGAGCGGCAGGGTCGTGCGCGAAGCAGGTCGTCGAGCGCCGGCAGCACCTCCCGTGCGACCGATGTCACAACACCACGTCGTTCGAGGTCCGGCACAACCGGGAGCGCGTCGTCGAACTCGAGCGCGGGGTCGCCGACGAGGCCTGCGGGCCCGGGATCACGCAGGCAGGACGGCCGCACGACAGGTGTGGCCGCACGGGTCGCGGGCGACACCGCACCACGACGCCACCGTCCGAAGTGGTCGTACCAGCGCACTGCGGCGTCGCTCGTTCAGCTGGGACGAGCCTGGTGCACGGGCGCATGACGAGGTGTCGGTCTTACCGTGCGGTGGTAGGGAGGACGACAGCATCCCCGAGGCGAGGAGGTATGACCGGTGCCACGTACGGGCTCCGAGATCACCGTGTTGCTGGGCGCGATCATCGGCTCCGCGTTGTTGGCGCTGCTCGCCGTCGAGGTGGTGCATCGCGCGGTGGTGAGACTGGGTCGTCGCTCGGCGTCCCTGGCGAGACTCGGCGAGCAGACCCACCGGCCCGCGCAGGTGTTCTTCGTGCTGGTGGCGATCGACATCGCGATGAGCGCGGGGACCCGCGGAGGCGGCTGGCGGGCGCCGCTGCTGCACGGGCTCGGGCTCGCGCTCATCGCGAGCGGCGCGTGGCTGTTCGCCGCACTGCTGACCGTGCTCGAGGACGCGGCGCTGTCGCACGTGCGGACCGACGTCACCGACAACCGGCACGCGCGCCGCATCCACACGCAGATCAGCTTGATAAGGCGTGTCACGGTCGTCGTGGTGTCCGTGATCGCGATCGGCGCGATGCTCATGACCTTCCCCGGCGCGAGGGCGGCGGGGACGTCGATCCTGGCCTCCGCCGGTGTGATCGGAGCCATCGCCGCGTTGGCGGCGCAATCGTTGCTGGGCAACGTCATCGCGGGCGTGCAGATCGCTTTCAGCGACGCGCTGCGGCTCGAAGACGTCGTGATCGTCGAGAACCAGTGGGGGCGCGTTGAGGACATCACCCTCACCTACGTCGTGGTCCATCTCTGGGACGACCGCCGGCTCATCCTCCCCACGTCGTACTTCCTGAAGAGCCCGTTCGAGAACTGGACCAGGACCGGGTCCGCGCTGCTCGGAACGGTGGAGCTCGAAGTGGACTGGTCGGTGCCGGTGGAGGCGATGCGCGAGGAGTTGCGTCGAACGCTGGAGAGCAGCGAGCTGTGGGACGGCCGGGTGTGCGTGCTCCAGGT
>DASYMV010000153.1:0-4770 GCA_036008865.1 Pseudonocardiaceae bacterium
CGGTACACCGCCGAGCAGAGCGACCCGATCTCCATCGCGGCCTACAGCAGCTGCCCGGCCGCGCGCAGTTGCATCTTCAACAACCTCAACGGTGGCACGCCGTACGGGTCGTTCGCCACGGGTGACGGCGACCTGGCCGACTCCAGCGGCCCGCGCGGGCTCAACAACCAGGCCGAGAGCGTCTGGAACCGCACCGGTCAGGACTGGTGCTTCTACGACGCGGGCGGCTTCAACACGCTGATCTTCATCGTGGGCCCCGGATTCCAGGGCAACCTGCTCCCCGAGGACCGCAACAAGGTCACGTCCTTGCGGGCCTGCTGACAGTTCTCCCGCGGCCGGGTGTTCGCCCGGCCGCGGGAGGTTCGCCGCGCAGGATCCGGGTGTGGAGGCCGCGGAGCTCGGTGGACGGCTCGACACCCAGCTCCTCCACCATCGTCTTGCGGTACGCCGTGTAGGCCCGCAGCGCGTCGGCCGGTCGGCCGGACGTCGCCAACGCGGTCATCAGCTGGGCGCGCAGCCGTTCGCGCAACGGGTGCTCCGCGACGAGCTGGACGAGTTCGCACACCAGGTCGGCGCTGCGGCCCAGCAGCAGGTCGGCGTCGACGCGGTCCTCCAGCACGGTCAGCCGGAACTCGTCGAGCCCGTCCGCCACGTGGCTCGCGCACCGCAGCTCCTCGAGGGCCGGACCCCGCCACCGCGCGAGTGCCGACCGCAGGCGGGCCGCGCCGGGCTCGACGGCGCCGGTGGCGAGCAAGCGCCGCGCCCGCGCCACGTCGTCGCGGACCACGTCCAGTTCCAACTCGGCGGCGTTGGCGCGCAACAGGTATCCCGGCCGCGCGGTCGCGATCCGCTCCCTGCCCAGCAATCGGCGCGACCGCGAGATGATTCCGTGGATTTGCGGTTTCGCCGAGCACGGCGGGGAACCACCCCACAGTTCGTCCGACATCCGCCCGATCGAGACGACTTCGTTGGCGTGCAGGACGAGCAGCGCCAACACCACGCGCGTCTGCGGTGTGCCCACCGGTATCTCCACGCCGTTCCATTCGACTCGGAATGGACCGCACAATCGGAAAAGCCACATCCCGCATCCCCCTTGCAGTACGTGTCCGCCTTCGCAGAATGGCACGAAAGCCGGATCGGTCGCAGGGGAATGGCAAAACGTCACACGCGGTGCTCGGCGACCACGTGCCCGACGCGGCGCCGTGGTTGATCGCCGCCGTGCTGGCTGCACGACGCGCCGGAACTCGTGCCGGCGGAGGTCGACCTCGAGACCGTGCTCGCGGACAGGTACAGGCCGGAGGTGTGCGGATCGTGTTCGCACTCGACGCCGAGCACCACGCGCTGGACACCGACAACCCGATCGTCGTGATCGAGGGCCTGCCGGTGTTGCTCACCTCGACCTCGGACGAGATCGTCGCGTTGACCTCCTCGACCCGCCGCGCGATCCGCTGCGGCGACGTGGCTGGCTTCTTGGCCGCACGGAGCACGCTCGTTGCGCTCACCGTCGGCTGCTACAGCGGCAACAAGTCCTTGACGAGGTAGTGCCTCACCCGCCACTGGCCAGGATCGCTTGACGGCCAAGGGAATCCGCCTTCGCTGAAGACCCAGTTCAAGTACGAGACGAACGGCATGGTCGTCTCCCACGCGAAGAGCCCATTAACGCAGCCGTCGGGAACGACGATCCCGTAGGGCCCGCCTCCGCTGGTGTTGTCCTTGTGGAGCCGGTCAGGCGCGAGCGGCAGCACGAACAAGCCAGCGGTATCAGGGTCTTCTGTGCGGCGATCTAACCACTTGGTCCACTCGTCGTCGAAGTACTCGCGAATCGACGGCTCGCCGGAGCAGCGGGAACCCTCCACCTCGATCACGAGCGGATCGGCACCCATCGAGGTGGACCACTGCGGGTGCGTACCCACGAGCCAGACGTCCCCGACGATCCGCGCCCAGGACAACAGGGTCATGGGTACCAAGCCGAACCGCTGCTCGAGCCAATCCGCGTGCGCCGCCGCGGACTCTTCGATGGTGTGCCGCAATGACGGCGTTGCTCACACGACTTGGCCGGCGCTAACTGATCCGCGTCAATGAGTCGATACGAGATGCGGGAACTCTGGTGTCGTGAGCATGGTCCTGATGCGACGCACATCGACGCCTGGGGGCAGAATCTCGCGCATCGGTGTTCGCCCGTCGCACGCCTCCCACACGGAGCGGGAGCGTTGCTGCGGTATCGGCGCGGTTTCCGCCTGGTCGAGCTCACGGTAGCCACCGGTGGAGCCGAGCACCCAGGTCGTGTGCGGGGTCGTGACGGGACGCAGCACAGCGTCGAGGAACGCGGCGTCGCGGTCTGCCTCGGTCAGCAGCGGCAGCGGATTGTCGGTGCGCCGCAGATAGAACCACAAGTAGGGCGAGCGGTTCATCAGCAGCAGGTTGCACAGCTGCCAGCGCGCGACGTCGTCCAGCGCCGCGAGCGGCTGGTCAAACCTCGGGTCGTGCACGGGCGGTTCCCACAGAAAGGCCCCGTGCTGCTTACCGACGGCGCTGACACACGGTGCCTCCAAGGTCATCCCCGCGGCACGGGTCAGTTTGGCGAACTCGGCGACGGTGTAACTCTGCTCCATCGGGTTGAGCCAGGTGTCGGCGAACTGCTCGTCTGACTCGTCGAGCGTGGCGATGAGGTCGGTGCCGAGCGCGTTGTCCAAGCGCAGCGCGCGGGCGAACGTTGATGCATCGCGGTGCGCCGCGCAACCTCTGCACAACGGTGGTCATCGCCGCCCCCGATTTGTGGATTTTCACTCGATGGAGGGCCAGCGTATGGTCGGCCGGACGCCGGGTCCGGCAGTGGGCACGGCAGCAGACCGGCAGTTTTTCTTGCGCGGCAACGCTTCCGCCCAAAGGTTGACAGCGCGGCGGACCCGGAGGAACCTGAAAGAATCCTTTCGAAAGGATTGCTTCAGGTGGCGAAGGCCCAGAAGGTGCCGCAACGCAAGCGGATCAGCGACGTGAACCGCATGCGCGCCCTGGCGCATCCACTGCGCATGGCCGTGCTGCGGCACCTGATGGCGGTCGGGCCGCGCACTGCGAGCGAGTGTGCCGACGAGGTCGGTTCCACGCCCTCGAACTGCAGCTGGCACCTGCGGCAGCTCGCGGCGTTCGGTCTGGTCGAGCCTGCCGAGTCGGCCAACGAGAGGGATCGTCCGTGGCGCGCCACGCAGGTGGGCCTCGACTTCGGTGAGCTGGCCTCCGATCCGGTCGTGCGCGAGGCGCAGGACTCGGTGATCGCGGTGAGCCTGCAGGACGAGGCCGAGATGACGAGGCGCTTTCTGGACCACCGCAACGACCTCGACGACGAGTGGGTCTCGGCCGCCCGGCTGGACAGCTACGTCGTGCGCGTGACGCCCGCCGAGCTGCGCGAGCTGACGAAGGCGATGAACGAGATCCTGCGTCCGTACGTGGCGACCGTGCGGCCCAAGTCCGACGATGACGCGCTGCTCGCGTACGTCGGTCTGCGTGCCTTCCCCCGGCTGGACGCGACCGGGACGCCGACATGACCGGTGACCGGGTCGAGGCCGTCCGGAGTTCCTTGCGTGAACCCGCGTTCGCGCGGTTGTGGAGCGCCGGGCTGAGCTCCGAGATCGGTCAGTGGATGCTGCTGCTGGCACTGCCGCTCTACGTGCTGGACCTGACGGGCTCGGCGCTGGTGACCTCGACGGTCGCCATGCTCGGCCTGCTGCCGAGCCTGGTGTGCGCGCCGTTCGCCGGCATGATCGCGGATCGCTGGAACCGCAGGTGGTTCCTCGCTCTGCTGGGCCTCGGCCAGGGTACGGTGCTGCTGCCGTTGTTGCTGGTGCACGGCTCGGGCGAGCTGTGGATCATCTACCTCGTCTCGGCGGCGCAGGCGGGGCTCGGCGCGATGTTCGAGTCGGCGAAGGTGGTGACGCTTCCATCGCTGGTCCACCAGGAGCAGTTGGTGAGCGCCAACGCGATGATCTCGTTGAACGCCACCATAGGCAGGCTCGTCGGCAGTCCACTCGGCGGCGTGCTGCTGAGCGGGCTCGGTCTGCGCAGCGTCGTGATCGCCGGAGTGGTGGCGTTCTTCGCGGCGGCCGCGCTGGCCGCGACCATCCCGACGGGTGCCGGTGGCGGGGACGCCGCCCATGAGGCGCATGGCTTCGTGAGCGGCCTCGTCGCGGGGGCGCGGGCGATCTGGCAGGTCAGGACGTTGCGCGTGCCCGCCGTCTGCGTGGCACTGCTCTCGCTCGCGCAGGGCATGTTCGTGGTGCTGTTCCTGTTGTTCGTGACCGACCTGATAGGCCGGGGTGAGAGCGAGGCCGGTGTGCTTCGTGGCGTGCAGGCCATCGGCGGGTTCGTCGGCGCCGCGGTCGCGGGATCGCTCACCCGACGACTGGGCGCGCCGCGGTTGCTTTCCTGGAGTCTGTTTGCATTCGGTGTGGTCAGCGCGCTGGCGTGGAACCTTTCACTGGCCGATCCCGGATTCTGGGTGTACGTGGGTCTGTTCACCGTGGCGGGCGCGCCGGGCGTGCTGGCCTCCGCGGGATGGTTATCGCTCATGCAGCAGTCGGCGCCGCCTGCCATTCGCGGGCGGGTGCTCGGATCGGTGCTCGGGCTGTCGGATGCCTTGCAGGCATTGGGTATGTTCGTCGCGGGCGTGCTGGTCGGGCCGCTCAGCACGCTCGTCCTGCTCAACGTGCAGGCGAGCCTGTTCCTGGTGGCGGCATTGCTGGTGTGGCGAATGTTCGCAATTCCACGCGGAATGGC
>DASYMV010000154.1:0-4658 GCA_036008865.1 Pseudonocardiaceae bacterium
GCACGCATCGGGGGCGTGCGGCCCCCTCGTCACTTCAGGTTCAACACTTCGAGCGCCGTTCGCAGGTCGGGTGCGACGAGCGCGCGAACGTCCGGAGGGAGCGGTCCGGCGTCCGGGGGTACCAACGCCTTGGTGAAGCCGAGCCGGGTCGCCTCGGCGAGCCGCCTGCCGACGCCGGTGACCCGCCGGATCTCACCCGCAAGTCCGACCTCACCCAGCACGACGAGGTCCGAGGGCAATGCGACCTCCCTGGCCGCGGACGCCACCGCGAGCACCACAGCGAGGTCGGCGACCGGTTCGACGAGCCGCATGCCGCCCACCGTCGCGGTGAAGACGTCCTTGTTGTAGAGATTGATCTTGCCGCGCTTCTCCAGTACAGCGAGCGCCATCGCGACCCGCGCCGAGTCGAGCCCGCTCACCGCGCGCCGAGGCGCGGGCAGGTTCGTGCTGGCGACGAGCGCCTGCACCTCGCCGAGCATCGGCCGTTTGCCCTCCACGATGACCGTCACGGCTGTGCCCTCCACTGCCTGGTCCCGGCGGCTGAGGAAGAGCCCGGACGGATCCGGCACACCCACGATGCCGTCGTCGCGCAGTTCGAAGCAGCCGACCTCGTCGGCTGCGCCGAACCGGTTCTTGATCCCGCGCAGCAGCCGCAGGCTGGAGTGCCGGTCGCCCTCGAACTGCAGCACCACGTCCACGAGGTGCTCCAGCACCCGCGGACCCGCCACGGAGCCGTCCTTGGTGACGTGGCCGACGAGCACGACCGGCAGTCCGCGCTCCTTGGCGAGCGCGACCAACCCGGCGGTGACCGCGCGGACCTGTGTGACGCCGCCAGGTGCGCTGTCGACGCTCATCGACGACATGGTCTGCACGGAGTCGACGATCAGCATGCCGGGCTTGACCGCGTCGACTTGGCCGAGCACCGCCGACAGGTCGCTCTCGGCCGCCAGGTACATCTCCTGGTGCAGGTTGCCGGTGCGCTCGGCGCGCAGCCGCACCTGCCCGGCCGATTCCTCACCGGTGATGTAGAGGCACCTGCCGACGTTCGTCGCCCACTGGTAGGCGACCTCGAGCAGCAGGGTCGACTTGCCCACGCCGGGCTCGCCCGCCATCAGGACCACCGCGCCGGGCACCAAGCCGCCGCCGAGCACCCGGTCCAACTCCCCCACGCCCGTCTCGCGAGCCCGCGCGGACTCGATGTCCACCTCGGCGATCGGGCGCGCGGCCGAGCTGGGCGCTCCGGCCACCACCGCGGCGAACGCGGAGCGGGCAGCGCCCCTCTCCTCGATCGTTCCCCACGCCTGGCACTCCGGGCACCGGCCGACCCACTTCGCCACCTCGTGGCCGCACTCGGCACACCGGTGGGTCGGTCTGGTCGTCCGCACGTTCTTCACCACGGTGGGCAACGTTAGGGCAGTGGTCCGACAGTGCTCACGGGTGCGGAGGGCCCCGGACGCGGAAGTGGCCCTCGCCACGAGGCGAAGGCCACTTCCGCGGTGGAACTCGAGATCAGTGAGAAACCTCGGTCCGCGCCTCGGGCGACGGAGCGACCGGCACGTCGAGCGTCAAGGGCCCGGCGTTCTGGAACAGGAACGTCACCTTGATCGTCTGGCCGGAGTAGAGCTGCTGGGTGAGCTTGGTCAGCGTGATCTTCACCATGCGGATCGGCAACGGACCCGCGACGGACGACGAGGACGCGCTCGACGCGCCGGCGGAGCTCACCTGGCTCGAGGTGACCTCGACGGAGCTGGACGCCCCTGCGGAGGAGGACGTCGGCGCGACCGAGGACGACGCCGGCGAAGCGGACGTCGTCGCGGTGGCGGACGCGCTCGCGCCGGCCGACCTCTGCTCCTCGGGCGAGAGCGCGTCGTCCTGGTCCTGTCCGGAGGACATCGCGGTGCCCGGCAGGATCTGGGTGTCACCCTCGATCTGCGCGGGGCCCGCCGACGGACTGGTGATGGAGGTCAGCTTGTCCGGCGAGGTGCCGTTGTTGACGATCGTGACGATCAGCCGAGCGTCGTCACCCGCCCGGTAGAACTTCGTCTTGAGCGGGTACTGGAGCTGGGCGTCGCGGACGTCGATCTGGCCCACGTGGCCGCTCACGCCGTTCACCGCGGCGACCTGGGTGTCGGTCTGGGTGACCTGCCCGGCGCTGCAACCGGCTGCGGCGAGGCCGAGGCCCGCCGCGAGTGCGACAGTGGCGGCCAAGCGCCGAGACGCTCCTGAGTTCTGCTGTGCGCGACTCACGGCTGCAGGATCCTTCCTGGTGTACCGGCGAGAAGGTCGTCCCCGGTGTGGGTCAGGGGTACGACCACCAGTGAAGGAGCCTAACCGTGCCTTCCCGAGCACACGGAACAAGGTGCCCTCGCGGTGCTCCCGAGCTCCTTGGTGGATCAGGAAAATCCCCCTGTTGAGTTCCGTCGTTGCATGCGAACAGGTGGTTTGTCAACCCCCTGACGTGCCCCTGACCTGCACTTACGGATCTCCGGAGGCCGATGAGGGGATTGCCCGACGTGTTAGGATGGGGTTAGCGAAAGGGGCAGAGGACACATGGTTTTCAAGGTCGGAGAGACCGTCGTCTACCCGCACCACGGTGCCGCTCTCATCGAAGCGATCGAGACCCGTGTGATCAAGGGCGAGGAGAAGAAGTACCTCGTCCTGAAGGTCGCGCAGGGCGATCTCACGGTTCGAGTTCCCGCTGACAACGCCGAGATCGTCGGTGTGCGCGACGTTGTCGGCCAGGAGGGTCTCGACCGAGTCTTCGAGGTCTTGCGTGCTCCCCACACCGAGGAGCCGACCAACTGGTCTCGGCGGTACAAGGCCAACCTTGAGAAGCTCGCCTCCGGCGATGTGAACAAGGTAGCGGAAGTGGTGCGCGACCTCTGGCGGCGCGAGAAGGACCGCGGGTTGTCGGCAGGCGAGAAGCGGATGCTGGCGAAGGCTCGACAGATACTGGTCAGCGAGCTTGCACTGGCCGAGGGCACCGACGAGGACAAGGCCGAGGTGCTCCTCGACGAAGTCCTCGCCACCGCGTCCTGAGCACAGGAACTCCACTCGGACCGCGATCATGAGTGTGGTTGCGCTCGTGCCCGCGGCGGGTCGGGGCGAACGTCTGGGCTATGGCATGCCCAAGGCGCTCGTACCGGTCAACGGGGTTCCGTTGCTCGCACATGCCGTTCGCGGCCTGTTCGCATCGGGCTGCGTCCAGCACGTGGTCATAGCAGCCCCACCTTCCGACGTGGAAGCAGTCAACAGCGTCACCGCCCCGCTGGCTCCGGCCAGCGGGGCGTTGCACGTCGTCGCGGGTGGTGCCGAGCGCACCGACTCCGTCCGGCTGGCCCTGGAACACGCACTGCGTGAGATACCCGACATCCGGATCGTGCTCGTCCACGACGCCGCGCGAGCGTTCACCCCGCCCGATGTCGTGCGGGGAGTGGTGAAAGCCGTTGAGGCCGGCAACGGCGCGGTCATCCCCGTGTTGCCCCTTTCCGACACCGTCAAACAGGTCGACGAGGCCGGTGTGGTCGTGGCGACGCCCGACCGCGCACGCCTGCGCGTCGTGCAGACGCCCCAGGGGTTCGACGCCGGGCTGCTGCAGCGGGCGCACCGGTCCGGAGCCTCCGCCACCGACGACGCGGGCCTGGTCGAACGCCTCGGTGTGCCGGTCATGACGGTGCCGGGCCACCCGAACGCCATGAAGATCACCACTCCGTTCGACCTCGCGGTCGCCGAAGCGCTGCTGTCAGGAGGGAACCCGTGATCCCGAGGGTGGGCATGGGAACTGATGTCCACCCGGTCGAGGCGGGCCGGGAGTGCTGGATCGCCGGTCTTCTCTGGGAGGGCGTTGACGGCTGCGCCGGTCACTCGGACGGCGACGTGGCGTCGCACGCGTTGTGCGACGCGTTGCTCTCGGCCGCCGGACTCGGCGACCTGGGCGCGGTGTTCGGCACCAGCGACCCCCGGTGGTCCGGTGCGCACGGCGTGGTCCTGCTGGCGGAGGTGCGCCGGCGCGTCGAGGACGCGGGCTTGCGAGTGGGCAACGCGGTCGTGCAGGTGATCGGCAACGCGCCGCGCGTCGGCAAACGGCGCGAGGAAGCGCAGGCAGCCCTCTCCCAGGCCGTCGGAGGACCGGTCGCGCTGTCCGGGACGACGACTGACGGGTTGGGGCTGACCGGCCGCGGCGAGGGCATCGCGGCCATCGCGACCGCGCTGCTCGTACCGGTCGGGAAGACCGGCGAAGACGATCACTGATCCGCGGACCGTTCCTGGCGATGACAGGTTTGGACCACGTACGTTGCCGGGGTGACGATCCGAGCCGTGCTCTTCGACTTCTCCGGCACGCTGTTCCGCCTCGAGCACGAGGCGCTGGCCGCACGGGCGGACCTGATGCGCGCGCTCACCGCACCGGTCGGGATCGCTGAGGGGCTGTCCCCGCAGATGCGCGACGCGTGGGAGCGCCGCGACCTCGACCCGGGACTGCACCGAGCGGCGAACATCGCGGCCCTGCTGGGCGCGGGCCTGGCCCAGGACGCCGCCGAGTCCCTGTACGCGCAACTGTGCAGCGCGGCGCACTGGGAGCCCTATCCGGACACCGCCGCGGCGCTGCGCGGCCTCTCGACCGCGAGTGTGCCGGTCGCGGTGGTCAGCAACATCGCATG
>DASYMV010000155.1:0-3593 GCA_036008865.1 Pseudonocardiaceae bacterium
CGACGCCGACGCCGACGCCGACGACATCGACCTTCCCGAGTCGCGGACGATGGCGCAGATCCGCTCCGACGCAGCCACCGACGTGTTCCGGCACCTCGCCACCTGCACCACCAGCACCGGCGCTGGCGGTAAGCCGTCGGTGACGGTGCTGGTCCGGGTCGACCTTCACACCCTGCAGACCGGGGTCGGTGCCGGCCAGATCGACGGTATCCCCAGCCCGGTCAGCGCCGGAACGGTACGGCGGATGGCCGCCGACGCCCACCTCATCCCGGTGGTGCTCGGCACTGACAGTGAAGTCCTCGACCTCGGCCGGAAACACCGCCTGTTCAGCCGGGCGCAGAAACTCGCCCTCGCCGAACGCGACGGCGGCTGCGCCTGGACCGGCTGCCCCCACCCACCCTCCTACACCGAAGCCCACCACATCCGCTGGTGGGACTCCGACCACGGCGCGACCGACCTGAACAACGGGATTCTGTTATGCAGTTCCCACCACCACCGGGTGCACCACGACGAATGGGAGATCCAGGTACGGGAGAACGTGCCGTACTTCATCCCACCCGCACACATCGACCCCCACAGGCGACCCCGACCCGGCGGACGGCTCCGATTTCACCATGCTGCATAACCCGGAGCCTCGATCACCGTCGAACACCGTCGGAAGGGGAAGAGCCGCATGATCAACGGACGCACCACTGCACTTTTTGGCGCGCGCCTGATGAGATGCAGGAGATTCTCCGTGCCGTCGGTGAGAGGCGAGCATGAAGACGAGACGCCGGGAGAACTAGCCCCGCCGTCAGCGAGAGGCAAACGGGAAGAGGTACGACGCCCGGACCCTCTACGACACTGGCTAACGGATCGCGGTCGTCGTGCGGTCGCGCGTGGTCAGGTCGCGGTGGGTGGCGGTCCCGCGCCAGCCGTCGGCGGTCAGGATCTCGCGGATCTGCGCGCCCTGCAGCTCGCCGTGCTCGAGAACGAGAGTGCCGCCCGGGTGGAGCAGCCGCTGAGCGACGCGGGAGATCGTCCGCACGACATCCAGACCGTCCTCGCCGCCATAGAGCGCCGCAGGCGGGTCGTAGAGACGTACTTCGGGGTCGCGCGGGATCGCCTCCGCCGGAATGTACGGCGGGTTCGAGATCACCACATCCACCAGGCCGTCGAGGTCGGGCAGCGCGTCAGCGAGATCCACGAAGACCACGCGGGCGTTCGACGCCCCGGACTCCTCGACGTTTCGCCGCGCCCAGATGAAAGCCTCCGGCGAGTTCTCGACTGCGAGGATGCGGGCGTGCGGCACCTCGGTCGCCATCGCCAGGGCGATCGCTCCGCTGCCGGTGCCGAGGTCGACACCGATCGGCTCGGGGCTGGGCACGGCTCGCAGCGCGTCGATCGCGAACTGCGCGACCTGCTCGGTCTCCGGTCGCGGCACGAAGACGCCCGGACCGACGGCGAGCTCCAGCGACCGGAACGGCGCGCGGCCGGTGATGTGCTGCAACGGCTCGCGCGTCGCCCGTCGGCCCGCGAGCTCGCGCACCCGCGCGGCATCCGGGTCGTCGATCGTCGACCCCATCAGGGCGAGAGCCTGGATGCGACCACGTCCCTGGCCGAGAACGTGCCCGATGAGCAGCTCGGCGTCCACCTCAGGATCGGGCACACCGGCGCGCGCGAGCACGCCGATCACCTCGTCGCGAAGGGTGTCGACGGTGAGAGCGGGCAATGCCGAGGAGTCGTTCGAAGAAGAGTCGGGGGGAATCATCGCCCGTCGAGCCTAGCGGCACGGTGGCGGGCGACACAGCCACGTGCGACGCAGCCACTCGCGGCGCATCTACTGGCCGCACATCCGTTAGTGGCAGGCGCTCTGGCCACACATCCACCGGGGACGGCGACGAGAGTCACACAGAGATCTCGCACGGCGCCGAAGATTAGAGTGGTGATGCTCAGACAACCATCCGCACGCCACAAGGAAGAGGCCATGACAGGTCACGTTTACGACAACATCGCCGAAGCGGTCGGAAACACTCCGCTCGTGAAGCTGAACCGTCTCACCGAGGGCGTTGACGCCACGGTTCTCGGCAAGCTCGAGTTCTACAACCCGGCCGGCAGTGTCAAAGACCGCATCGGCGTCGCGATCATCGACGCGGCCGAGAAATCGGGCGAGCTGCGTCCCGGTGGCACCATCGTCGAAGGCACCAGCGGCAACACCGGAATCGCCCTCGCGATGGTCGGCGCAGCCCGCGGCTACAAGGTGATCCTGACGATGCCCGAGACCATGAGCAAGGAACGCCGCGTGCTCCTGCGGGCGTTCGGCGCGGAGATCGTGCTCACACCCGGCCCTGAAGGGATGCGCGGAGCAGTCGAGAAAGCCAAAGAGATCGTCGCAAGCACCGACAACGCCGTCTGGGCTCAGCAGTTCGCGAACGAAGCCAACCCGGCCATCCATCGCACCACGACGGCCGAGGAGATCTGGGCGGACACCGACGGCGGCGTCGACATCTTCGTCGCGGGCATCGGCACCGGCGGCACCATCACCGGCGTCGGCCAGGTGCTCAAGGAGCGCAAGCCGGGCGTGCAGGTCGTCGCGGTCGAACCGATCGACTCCCCGATCCTGAACGGCGGAAAGCCGGGTCCGCACAAGATCCAAGGCATCGGCGCCAACTTCGTGCCGGAGGTCCTCGACACCACCGTCTACGACGAGGTGATCGACGTGACCTTCGAGGACTCGCTCGACGTGGCCAAGAGGCTGGCGAGCGAGGAGGGCATCCTCGCCGGCATCTCGTCGGGCGCGATCGTGTGGGCCGCGCTCCAGGTGGCCAGGCGCCCGGAGAATGCGGGCAAGACCGTCGTTGCGATCATCGCCGATACGGGCGAGCGGTACATCTCGACGCCGCTCTGGGCCGACCTGCTCGACTGACGCATCCGGCTCACCACATCCATGGCGTTTTACTCCCGCACCCGCGAAGACATCGCGAACGCGCGCAAACACGACCCCGCCGCGCGCAGCAGCCTCGAGGTGTACTTGGCGTATTCGGGACTGCACGCGGTGTGGTCATACCGGGTGGCCCACCGGATGTGGCGGGCCGGCCTCAAGACCCCGGCCCGCCTTCTCTCCCAGTTCACCCGATTCCTCACCGGGATCGAGATCCACCCTGGTGCCACCATCGGCCGCCGCTTCTTCATCGACCACGGGATGGGCGTCGTCATCGGAGAGACCACCTGGGTGGGCGACGACGTGATGCTGTACCACGGCGTCACCCTGGGCGGAAAAGGCAGCGGCCACGGCAAACGCCACCCGACCGTCGAGAACGGCGTCACGATCGGAGCCGGGGCGAAAGTGCTCGGCGCCATCACGATCGGCGCACGCTCGGTGATCGGCGCCAACGCGGTCGTCGTCCACGACGCCCCCGCCGACTCGGTGCTCACCGGAGTGCCCGCCAAGATGCGCCACCGCTCCGGCCACGAACAGATCGCCGGCGACGACTGGATCGACCCCGCTATTTACATCTAACCCGCGGGTCGGTCGCCGGGGTCCGGGGGTTGGGGTCGGTCCAACGAGGGGTCGCAACACGCCGTCAGGCGTTGGTGCGAGACGGCGTGTTGCG
>DASYMV010000156.1:0-3094 GCA_036008865.1 Pseudonocardiaceae bacterium
CCGCGGCCGCTCACGCCTGGCCCGGTCTGGCGTGGCTGCGGGAGCGCACCGGCAGGCACCCCCTGACAGCGGATGCCGGGCTCGCCGCGTTGCTCCTGCTGGTCGCGACGTTCCGGCGCGGCGAACTCGCCGACCATCGCGCGTTGTCCGTGGTGCTCGGTGTGCTGCTGATCGCACCGCTGGTGTGGCGGCGGCGTCATCCGTTCGCGGTGTTCGGGGTCGTGTGCGCGGTCGCGGCCACGCAGTGGCTGCTCGGCCGGGTGCTGGTGGCCGACCTCGCACTGCTCGTCGCCCTCTACACCGTGGCGGCGCACTGCGATCGCCGCAAGGCGCTCACCGCCGCCGCGGTGATCGAGGTCGGTGTACTGCTGGCGGTGATCCGGTGGGCACCGCCGCAGGGCGTGCTCACCGGTTTCGTGTTCCTGTCCGGAATGGCCACGGCCGCATTCGTGCTGGGCGTCAACATCCGCACCCGGCGGGCGTATCTGGAATCGCTGGAGGACCGCGCCCTGCGGGCCGAGCACGAGCGCGACCAGCAGGCACAACTCGCGGCCGCGTCCGAGCGAGCACGGATCGCCAGGGAGATGCACGACGTCGTCGCGCACAACCTGTCGGTGATGATCGCCTTGGCCGACGGGGCCGCGTTCGCCGCCCGCAGCAACTCGGCCGAGACGGAGGCCGCGGCACGTCACGTCGCCCAGACGGGCCGGCAGGCACTCACCGAGATGCACCGGTTGCTGGGAGTACTGCGCAACGGGGAGGACAGCCCTCGCGCACCTCAGCCGGGCATCGACCAGATCGACGATCTCGTCGCGCAGGTCCGCACCGCAGGGCTCCCCACCTCGTTCACCATGACCGGACGACCTTTCCCCCTGCCGTCGACGGCCCAGTTGGCCGTCTACCGGTTGATCCAGGAGGCTCTCACCAACGTGCTGAAACACGCCGACTCTCCAACCGAGGCGAAGGTGACCCTGCACTACGACGACCCGGTCGTCACCCTCGGCGTGATCGACGACGGACGGGGCGACTCCGCACGGCACAACCCGGGCTCCGGCGGGCACGGCCTGAGCGGGATGCGCGAACGCGCCGCCGTGTTCAACGGCTCGGTGGAGGCCGGGCCTCGACAGACGAGGGGCTGGCAGGTGCGGGCAACGCTCGACTCCGGCCGGACGCCTTCCGGAGTCAGGTCGTGACCATCCGGATTCTGCTCGTCGACGATGAACCGCTGCTGCGGCTGGGTTTCCGCCTCGTTCTGGAATCCCAGCCCGACATGGAGGTGGTCGGCGAGGCCGGAGACGGTGCGGTCGCGTTGCGGCGGACCGCCGAACTGGACCCTGATGTCGTGGTGATGGACGTGCGCATGCCGGGCGTGGACGGGATCGAGGCCACCCGAGGCATTGTCCGGGATCACAGTCGGTCGCGCGTGCTGATCCTGACCACCTTCGACATCGACGAGTACGCGTTCGCGGCACTGCGGATCGGTGCGAGCGGCTTTCTGCTCAAGAACGTGCCTCCGGAGGATCTGCTTTCCGCCATTCGCGCGGTCGCGAGCGGCGACGCCGTGGTCGCGCCGAGCGTGACGCGCAGGCTGCTCGACGCCATGGCGCATCAACTGCCCGATCCAGGGGAACCGTCGGGGTCGCGTATCGATGACAGGTTGACCCGATTGACCGAACGGGAGCTCGAGGTCCTGACTCAACTGACGAACGGCCTGTCCAACGCCGAGATCGCCCAGGAGTTGTCGGTGGCGGAAGCCACCGTCAAGACCCACGTCGGCCGGGTGTTGAACAAACTCGATCTGCGCGACCGCGTCCAAGCCGTCGTGTTCGCCTACCAGACCGGACTGGTGCGACCGCACCAACGGCTCCGCACGAAACCTTGACCGGGCGACCGCCTTCCGGCTCCGGCCAGACGCATTGCGCCGCGCGCTCGGCTTCTCACCCTCCGCTGCCGTAGGGCCGTGTCAGGATTTCGAGGTAGTGGCCGCTCGGATCGTCGAAGTACACACCGCGACCTCCGTCACGAGTGTTCACCACACCGGCCTCGCGGTGGGCGGGGTCGGCCCAGTACGTCAGGCCGCGCTCGCGAATCCTTCCGAAGATCGCGTCGAACTCGCTCTCACCGACGAGGAAGGCGTAGTGCTGCGGGACCACGCTGTCACGCGAGTCGACGAAGTCGAGAGTGACGTCGTTGTCCGCCCTGACGGTCATGAAGGGACCGAACGGCGTCGGTGTCGGCAAGCCCAGAACGTCGGCGAGGAAGTCCGCCGAGACCTGCTTGTCCCGAGCCCCGACGATCGTGTGGTTCAACTGAACGGCCATGACCGGGTCCTCTCTTCGGCTCGCGCGGTGAACAGTCGAGTCACCACCGAGCGTAGGACCTCGAGCATGGCCGAGGTCGACCACGTGCGTCAGTCGTTCACGTCCTGCCGATTCCGGACCTCAGCGGGGCGTCCCGGATGCGTGCCGCCGAAGATCTCACCACGCAGCGCGCCTCGGCAGCGGAATCTCCGGAGACCTCGGACGCGGGAAGCAGATCCGGCAGTCACCGTGAGCGTTCAACAGCAGCGCCACTCGTGCCGGGTCGAGAAAGCACGTGTCGCAACGACCTGCCGGGAACGTGCGCTGAAGCGCACTGTCGTCCCACCGGGACGTGCGGATCTGCCAAGCGTGGTAGCCGGCGATCACGAGATGCGCTTGATACCACTCGATCAAATCGAGTTGCAGCGAGTTGGCCACGGTGTGACCGCAGGTTCCGTGGACCAGCGAATAGATCGTCTTGTTCATCATGATCACCGCACCCCGTCGTCCCTCCCCTGCCGGCGGACCGCGCGAACCACGGTCCGGCAGCGCCGTTGTCGATGTCCTCTTGATCGCAGAACAAGGCGGGGTCGCCACCTCTCGTTCAGGTGGACCGCAGCCTCGTGCGAGCTCGCGACGACGCCAGCGCCAGAAGTGGAAGTCCCCGTGGTGTCAGCGTCGGACCCATGCGCCACTTCTCGTGAACCGAGCACGTCGCCCAGGTCGGCTGCGTCCGGTGCGACCTGCGTCCTCGTCGCGCCGGCGACACGGTCGCCTCGTCGCTCACGAGCAAC
>DASYMV010000157.1:0-9371 GCA_036008865.1 Pseudonocardiaceae bacterium
TACGGCGTCTACCTGGTCCACCAGGAGATCGGCATGGTCGTGATGGACCGGCTGGTCCGTTGGGGCGCGGGGCCGTGGACGGTGCTCGCGGGCTTCTTCGCATCAGCGGTGGTGCTCGGCTGGCTGATCACGAAGTTCGTCGAGCGCCCCGCCTACCGCTGGCTCACCAGGGCCAGCCGCAGCGAGGTGGTGGTGCGCCTCATGCTCGCCTTCCGGTTGCACCGGGCGCGCTGGATCAGCCCTGAGCTCACCTATGCCCAGTCCGGCAGCCTCGGCGGGTTCCCGCCGAGCCCCGAGCCGTCCCGCCGGCCGGTCAGCCAGCCCAACACGTCGCTGGCGGAGCCGCGGACGGTGACCGAGCTGTCGTTGCCGCCGATGTTGATCTCCCACGTTCGCTGACCGGTTCCCGGCAGGTCCACCTCGAGCCGCAGGGCGGGGACGTCCGCGCGACCGTCCAACAAGGTGACCGCGTCGTCCAGGAACGGCTCCAGCCACCTCTCGGGCACATCGGTCAGGGTCACGCCGCGGTCGAGGTCGACCGTGTGCAACCACACTTCGCGCAGCCGCAGGAACGGCACCTGGTGGGCGATCATGGATGTGCCCTGCGGTGCGGCGACCTCGGCCTCCCACGCGCCGGGTGGCAGGTCTCGCGCAGCCGCGGCGAACCGCAGACACGCCCAGTCGAGGTCGGCGCGCAACAACTGAAGCGACCTGCCCGCACCCTCCTCGATGTCGGCGTCCCGGTCCGCCCGGCTCGCGTACGGCTGGTGCTCGACCCCGGTCTTCGCCCAGGTCAGCAGATTCACCAGCGCGTCGGCGTTGCGGGCGAGGTGTGTGATCACGTGCGCCCGGCTCCAGCCCGCGAGCAGACTCGGGCCTCTGACGGTGAGCTGGTCGAGGTCACCGACGACCTCGTACAGCGTCGCGGTGGCCTCGTCGACGGCGTCGAGGTAGCCGATCGCCGTCTGCAACGCCGCGGGCTCCTGGCGCTGCGCGGGCACGTCGGCCCCCGAGGACTGTGCTGGCGGAGTTGGTGAAGCGGCGCTGGCAGAGATCATCTACGTCTCTCCCCGACTTGAGGCAGATCAGTCGTGAACCCCCAGGGTAGGAGTGTCCTCTACCGACCGGTAGAGCCCGTTCGAGTCTGGAACAGGAGACCGATGACCCGCACAGCCGAGCGGACCGCCGTGGTTCCCGTGGCGCTCGAGCACCTGTGTCCGGTGGGCCTGTTGGTGTTCCCGAAGTCACCTGGGACGCGTGGTGCGCCGCTGACCAGTGCCGGATGATCGTCGCGCGGAATGCCGGAGGCGCTCGGCGCGTTTCAGTCAGTGGTCGCCCTTAGCATGGTCGGCGGCCCACTTCCGGTCGGCCGAACCCGTTCACGCACCGTGCGCAGGACCTCTGGTTGCAGTAGGGTGCTCGAACGTGTGTTCGGCCGCGGTGTCGGTGCGACGACTGACCCGCCGGACCCGCCAACCACTCGAAGGGAACCCAGTGGCCGACCGCCTTGTCGTTCGCGGCGCCCGCGAGCACAACTTGCGCAGCGTTGACCTCGACCTGCCGAGAGACAGCATGATCGTGTTCACGGGCTTGTCAGGCTCCGGCAAGTCGAGCCTCGCCTTCGACACGATCTTCGCCGAGGGGCAGCGCCGCTACGTCGAGTCGTTGTCGGCGTACGCCCGGCAGTTCCTCGGTCAGATGGACAAGCCGGACGTCGACTTCATCGAAGGCCTGTCCCCGGCGGTCTCCATCGACCAGAAGTCCACGAGCCGCAACCCGCGCTCGACGGTCGGCACGATCACCGAGGTCTACGACTACCTGCGCCTGCTCTACGCGCGCGCGGGCAAGCCGCACTGCCCCACCTGCGGCGAGCCGATCAGCAAGCAGACCCCGCAGCAGATCGTCGACCAGGTGCTCGCCATGGAGCAGGGCACCAAGTTCCAGGTGCTCGCCCCGGTCATCCGCGGCCGCAAGGGCGAGTACGTCGACCTGTTCTCGACCCTGCAGTCCCAGGGCTACTCGCGCGCCAAGGTCGACGGCACCGTTCACTCGCTCAGCGAGGTGCCGAAGCTCAAGAAGCAGGAGAAGCACGACATCTCGGTCGTCATCGACCGGCTCAGCGTCAAGGCCACCGCCAAGCAGCGGCTCACCGACTCGGTCGAGACCGCGCTGCGGCTCGCCGACGGCCTGGTGGTGCTCGAGTTCGTCGACCTTCCCGAGGACGACCCCAAGCGCGAACGCGGCTTCTCCGAGAACCTGGCCTGCCCGAACGGGCACCCGCTGGCGATCGAGGACCTCGAGCCGCGGTCGTTCTCGTTCAACTCGCCCTACGGCGCCTGCTCGGTGTGCACCGGTATCGGTGTGCGCAAGGAGGTCGACCCGGAGCTGGTCGTGCCCGACGACGAACTGTCGCTCGGCGACGGCGCCATCGCACCGTGGGCGGGCGGCCAGACCGCCGAGTACTTCACGCGTCTGCTCGAGTCGTTGAGCCTCGCCATCGGATTCCGGATGGACACGCCGTGGCGACAGCTGCCGGCGAAGGCCCAGAAGGCCGTGCTGCACGGCGTCGACGAGCAGGTGCACGTCCGCTACCGCAACCGCTACGGCCGGGAGCGCGCGTACTACGCGAACTTCGAGGGCGTCATCCCCTTCCTCGAGCGCAGGCAGGAGCAGACCGACTCCGAGTACATGCGCGAGAAGTACGAGGGCTACATGCGGGAGGTTCCCTGCCCGGCGTGTCAGGGCACGCGGTTGAAGCCCGAGATCCTCGCGGTGACGTTGCACCACGGCAGCAAGGGCGACAAGTCCATCGCCGAGGTGTGCGCCATGAGCGTGCACGAGTGCTCGGAGTTCCTCGACGGGCTGAAGCTCGGCAAGCGCGAGTCGATGATCGCCGGGGCGGTGCTCAAGGAGATCCAGGCCCGTCTGCACTTCCTGCTCGACGTGGGCCTGGACTACCTGTCGCTGGACCGCGCCTCCGGGACGCTGTCGGGTGGTGAGGCGCAGCGCATCCGGCTCGCCACGCAGATCGGCTCCGGCCTCGTCGGTGTGCTCTACGTGCTCGACGAGCCGTCCATCGGCCTGCACCAGCGCGACAACCACCGGCTGATCGAGACGTTGACCCGTCTGCGTGACCTCGGCAACACGCTGATCGTGGTGGAGCACGACGAGGACACCATCCGCACGTCGGACTGGGTGGTGGACATCGGCCCCGGTGCCGGTGAGCACGGCGGCAAGGTCGTGCACAGCGGCACGTACAAGGAGCTCCTCGCCAACGAGGACTCGGTGACCGGCGCGTACCTGTCGGGTCGCAAGGCGATCCCGATGCCGGCCGGCCGCCGGAAGACGGACAAGAAGCGCCAGCTGACCGTCGTCGGCGCGCGCGAGCACAACCTGCAAGGGATCGACGTGTCCTTCCCGCTCGGGTGCCTGGTCTCGGTCACCGGCGTGTCCGGGTCGGGCAAGTCCACGTTGGTCAACGACATTCTCGCGACGGTGCTGGCGAACAAGCTGAACGGCGCGCGGCAGGTTCCCGGTCGCCACACCCGCATCCGTGGTCTCGATCAGGTCGACAAGCTCGTGCGGGTCGACCAGTCTCCGATCGGCCGGACCCCGCGGTCGAACGCGGCCACCTACACCGGCGTGTTCGACCACATCCGCAAGCTCTTCGCGGCGACGACCGAGGCGAAGGTCCGCGGCTACCAGCCCGGCCGCTTCTCGTTCAACGTCAAGGGCGGCCGCTGCGAGGCGTGCGCGGGCGACGGCACGATCAAGATCGAGATGAACTTCCTGCCGGACGTCTACGTCCCGTGCGAGGTCTGCAAGGGCGCCCGGTACAACCGGGAAACCCTGGAGGTCCACTACAAGGGCAAGACGATCGCGGACGTGCTCGACATGCCGATAGAGGAAGCGGCCGAGTTCTTCAAGCCGATCAACGCGATCCACCGCCACCTCAACACGTTGGTCGACGTCGGCCTGGGGTACGTGCGGCTGGGCCAGCCCGCGCCCACGCTCTCCGGTGGTGAGGCGCAGCGCGTGAAGCTCGCCAGCGAGTTGCAGAAGCGTTCGACCGGCAAGACCGTGTACATCCTCGACGAGCCCACCACGGGTCTGCACTTCGAGGACATCCGCAAGCTGCTCGGTGTCATCAACGGCTTGGTGGACAAGGGGAACTCGGTCATCGTCATCGAGCACAACCTCGACGTGATCAAGACGTCGGACTGGATCGTCGACATGGGCCCGGAGGGCGGCTCGGGTGGTGGCATGGTCGTCGCCGAGGGCACGCCCGAGCAGGTCGCCGATGTCGCCGACAGCTACACCGGTCAGTTCCTGCGTCCGGTGCTGGGCTCGGACGAGACCGCCGCAGCGGGCTGATCCGCGCCCAGCACCCGGCGCTCAGGCGTGGTCCACGCAGCAGGGGGTCGGGTCGGGCACCTCGAAGGGGGTGACCGACCCGGCCCCTGTCGGCATCGTGGCCAACGTGAGCACACCGTCCCGCCACTCCGGCCGGACGTGGTCGCGGGTCACCAGCAGATCGTGCCCAGTGGCTTCGCCGGCCTGACCTCCCAGCATCACGAGCCGCCCGACGGCGGAACTCGACAGCACGTCCGCAACTGCCACCGTGCCGGTCAACCCGTCGACGCCGGGGTAGACGACCGCGCGTCCACCGGTCCGGCTCGCGTGCTCCGCCGCCGCGACAGCAGCAGCGGAGGCGAGGTCGTCCGGCCCCGTTCGACGGTCGTCCAGTGCGGCGCCTGCGGACCGCTCCACCGCGAACTCGGCGACCGCGTCCCGCCAGGAACCGCCAGGAACGTCGAACGAGATGGCCACGTGGGGTCGCCCGGTGCGGATCAGGTGTGTGCAGGCCACCGTGCCGGCCGGGAGGCCGAGCCTGTCCACCAACTCGTGGATCAGGTGGTCGGCTTCCCGCAGACTCGGTGATCCCGCGTCGACGCCGAAGGTCGTCATTCCGGCAGAGCCCACATCGGGTTGGTGTAGAACCACAGGTCCTGCCACGGATCGGCGCTGCCGATCACGTCCATCGCCGGGCCGTTCGGGTCCACGGCCGCGCCTCGCAAGCCGACCGCGCTGCGCTTGCCGTCGGTGCCGCGCAACCTCACGTACACCGGCTTGGTGAGCTCACCGAGCGGGTAGGTGAACTGCACCGTCCCGGTGGACTTGTTGACCTCGAAGGATTTCACGACCTTGGTGTTCGGTGCCGCGATGGCGTCCCGGTCGGAAGCCCGACCCGTCACGTCACCCTGGATGACGTCCACCCTGGCCAGGGTCGGAACGAACTGCGACCAGTTCGGGCCTCCGGCCAGGGCCACGCTGATCACCAGTTCGACCCTGGTTCCCTTGCGCACGTGCAGCACGCCACCGAGCGTGGTCCCGGAATCGCGGCGGTCGGTCGCACGAAGCCGCACGTCCAGCCCGTTGATGAGACCGCCGTGGTCCACCCAGACACGGCCGGCGCGGATGCCGTCCATCACCGCGGAGTAGGAGAACTGCTCTGCGCCGACGTGCGTACGGCTGTAGAACCCCGGCCAGAAGTCGGTGTCGCCGAGGTTCACGGCGCCGCTGCGGACGGGGTCGTTGTGGAAGCCGTTGGCGTTGAAGTCGGTGCCCGGACCGCGCACCGAGGTGTCGGCCCACACGTTGTGCGAGTCGGAGTTGGCGGTGACCCACCACGGCTTGCCCTCGGCCAGCAGGCTGTCCCAGAGGCCGCCGACGGTCGCGGTCATCCAGTCGAAGCCGCCGAACGTCCGGTAGCTCTCGAGCGGGTAACCGGGGAAGGAGTCCGGGCCGGGGCCGTTGTCGTAGAGGCCGCGGGCGGAGCCGGGACCGTGCGGCGCGGGGATGCCCGCCGCCTGGTGGCCGGGCGCGCCCTCCATGCCCACGGCGATGCGCGGCTGCGCATCACGCCAACCGCGGATCTCGTGCGGCGAGTCGATTCCCTTGCGCGCGGGGTGGTTGGCGAGGAACAGCGCGTCCTGCACACGACGCCGCTCGACCGCGTCGGCGAGGAAGTTCACACCCGCGATGGCGAGCGCCTCGTTCGCGGGCGTGCTCGACGAGGCGCCCTTCACGGAACCGTCGAAGGAGTTCTCGAACTCCTTGAGCACCGCCACCTCGTTGTCGCCGGGGTGCACGAAGACCGTGCCGTGCTCGGCGGCCGGGATGTTCCACTCCAGTCCCTGGAACACCAGGGTGTCCTTGACCGCGCTGCGCGCCGCGCGGATGTCCGGGTTCACCTTCTCCACGCCGATCTTGGCGTGCATCTGGCTGCCGTGGTCGGTGATGACCATCCAGTCCAGCCCGTACGCGTTGGCGTGGCGGACGTGGTCGGCCACCCGGTACTTCGCGTCGGAGCTGTACTGCGTGTGGATGTGGTGGTCACCCGCGAGCCAGCGGTAACCACCGCGCGGAACCCGCCCCGACTCGCTGCGGTTCTCGCCCTGCCGATCGTTGTCGGCGGCCGCGGTCCCGGTCCCGTTGGTTCCGAGCACTCCGGCCGTCGCCAGGCCCGCGCCGAGCAACCCGGTGCGTCTCAGCACGGAGCGGCGGGACATCTGCTCGGGGCTCAGTTCACCGTCGGGCACGCTCGTGTCGAGCGCGGGCGGGAGTTCGCCCCCGGTCACCGTGTGATCGTGGTGATGATGGTGGCCGTGCGGGTGACCGTGGTCGTGCCCCATGTACCGACTCCTCGCTTCGCTGCTGTCCTCGACCCTTCGGATCGCACAGGAAGCCTGAAGGCGGATGGATGACAACATGTGAATGTTCGACGGACGGGAGAAGTCGGTTGCGCACAGACTGTTCGACGGCTCTCCGATCGGTCCAAGGTGGATACTGCAGTCGTGCCACTGAACTTCTACCGCTTCCACAGCGTGTGGTCGGTCGGCGTCATGCCGGGTGAGGTGTTCGACGTCCTCGCCGACCTCGGGAGCTACCCGCGGTGGTGGCGGGAGGTGCGCCAGGTCCGGCGCGTCGCCGACGAGTGCGCGGAGTTGCGCTGCCGCTCGGTCCTACCGTACGACCTGGTGTTCCGCGCCAGCCAGGGCGTGCGCGACGACCGGGCCGGGGTGCTCCGCGCCGACCTGACCGGCGACTTGGAGGGCTTCGTCGCCTGGAAGATCACTCGGCAGGGGAGCGGCTCACGGCTGGACTACGACCAGGAGGTCACCGTGCGCAAGCCGTCGCTGCGCAGGCTGGCGCTCCTCGCCCGGCCCGCCATGCGCGCCAACCACGAGTTGATGATGCGCGACGGCGAGCGCGGGCTGCGCACCTACCTCGCAGGCCGCCGGTGACCTCGGCACCGATCGGGTGCACCACGTACCGCTTCGACTCCGGCACCCGCCGGAGTGTCCCGACGGGTGCCGGTGCTGGTCAGACGACCAGGCTCAGCAGTGCGGCCATGCCGAAGCCGACCACGGACAGGATGGTCTCCAGGACCGTCCACGTCTGCAGGGTCTCCTTGACCGACAGGCCGAAGTAGCGCGAGACCATCCAGAACCCGCCGTCGTTGACGTGCGACGCGATGATGGATCCGGCGGCGATCGCCATGACCACCAGTGCGAGCTGGGGCTGGGAGTACTTCAGATCGGCGACCACCGGTGCCACGATGCCGGTCGTGGTCACGATCGCCACGGTGGCCGAACCCTGGGCGATCCGCAGCCCGCAGCTGATGACGTAGGACAGTGCGATGACCGGAAGTCCTGCTGCCGCAAGGGATGTGGCCAGCACCTTGCCCACGCCGGTGGCCGACAGCACCGCGCCGAAGAACCCGCCCGCACCCACCACGAGCAGGATCATCGCCACCGGTCGCAGCGAGGCGGCGGCCATCTCCGTGACCTGTTCCCTCGTCATGCCGCGGCGGAAGCCCAGCAGCCAGAAGGCGAGGAGCACGGCGATGGTGAGCGCCACCGCGGGAGTGCCGAAGAAGGTCGCGGCACCCAGCAACACCGAGCCCTTGGGCAGCAGGATGCTGCCGAACGTCCCGGCGAGGATCAGCACGAGGGGGATGCCGATGATGACGGCCACCAGCCACAGCGGAGGCTCGTTCCGCTCGTTCGCGTCGCCGTCCTTCTCGGCAGCGGCCAGCATCTCGTCAGGGACGCGCACGTCGATCCGCTTGCCGATCCAGGACGAGTACAGCACGCCACCGATGAACCACGCGGGGATCGCACACGCCAGGCCCATGATGATGATCCAGCCGAGGCTGACGTGCAGCAGCCCGGCCGCGGCCACCGGACCGGGGTGCGGCGGCATGAAGGCGTGCATGACGGACAAGCCCGCGAGCAGCGGCATGCTGTAGAGCACGATCGATCGGCCGCCCCGCTTCGCGGCGACGTACACCAGTGGCGCGAGTACGAAGATGCCGATGTCGAAGAACACCGGCACACCGAAGATCAAGCCCGACAGACCCATCGCGAGTGGTGCGCGCTTCTCACCGAAGGCCTGCAGCAAGGTCCGGGTGAGCACCTCCGCTCCACCGGAGGCCTCGAGGATCGCGCCGAGCAGCGTGCCGAGCCCGATGATCGCCGCGATGTGACCGAGGATGCCGCCGAACCCGCCCTCGAGCAGCGATCCGGAACTCTTCTGCGCCGAACCGACGATCTGCTCCACCGGAAGCCCCGCGGCCAGTGCCACCAGCAGCCCCACCACGAGTAGTGCGATGAAGGGCTCGACCTTGAGCTTGATGATCAACAACAGCAGCAGGGCGATGCTGAGCCCGGAGAGGACGAGCAGCCCCCCGGTCTCGTGCTGCAGCCAGTGCACCAGTCCCGTCACGTGCGGCTCCTGAGGTTTCGGATGGAGTGTCCGGCCAATGCCCCGGTGTGGTTGCCGTCGTCGATCACAGGGACCCCGTTCACCAGGACGAAGGGGATTCCCGTCGCACGCTGCCGCGGCTCGTCGAACGTGGCCGTGTCCGCCACGGTGTCCGGGTCGAACAGCACCAGGTCCGCCGCGAAGCCCTCGCGCACGAGCCCGCGGTCGGTCAGTCGCAGTCGCCTCGCGGCCCGGCCGGTCAGGTGCGACACGCACTCCTCCAGTCCGAGCACGCCCAGTTCGCGCACGTAGCGCGCCAGGTAACGGGGGAAGGTTCCCCACGCGCGCGGGTGCGGGCGGTCGCCGACCAGCAGACCGTCGCTTCCCCCCGTGTGAGCGGGATGCCGCATGATGGCCTGCACGTTCACCTCGTGCCCGACGTGCATCAGGCAGGAAGTGCCCAGACGCTCGGCGACGAGCACGTCGAAGTACAACTCTGCCGGTGCCCGTCCGGCTCGGCTCGCGGATTCGGCGACGCTGTGCCCCACGAGGTGGGCGTTCTCCGGCCGGCGAACTCCGTTGATCTCGATGGTCCGCCAGTC
>DASYMV010000158.1:0-22064 GCA_036008865.1 Pseudonocardiaceae bacterium
CGCCAGCCGGCCGAGCGGACTCGTCCCCACCGTGCGGACCGTCCTCACTCAGTTGTTGGTGTTCTTGTGCTGCTGCTGTTCAACGGGAGGCGCGACAACGGGAGGCGCGACAACGGGAGGCGCGACCTGCGGCTGTGCGGGCGGGAGCTGCTGCGGCGCCTGCTGCTGCGTGGTGTTGTACTGCTGCGGCGCCTGCTGCGGCTGCTCGTCGTCGCTGTCCCTCAGGCCCTTCGTCTCGGCCTTGAAGATCTTCGCCGACCTGCCCAGCGAACGGGCCATGTCAGGAAGCTTCTTCGCACCGAACAGCAAGATGATCACCACAGCGATGATGATCAGTTCTGTAGGTCCGAGGTTACCCACGGTAGTCCTCCTGTCTCCCCCGGTCCACCAATGGTACTCGGGGTCTGCCCTCGCGGGCCTTGTTCGAACGTCGCTCGCCGAAAGCGACGCCCAGCGCCGCTGAGCGTGCCTTGATCATCCCGACACGGTCGCCGACTCTGTCGTTCACCAGATTGCTGGCGACGGAGAATCTGCGCAAGGACCGGATCACTCGAAGCCCGATCGCGATCAACACGATCAGGCCCAGAGCGAACAGCACCACGCTCATCACGTACGGCACGCGCACACCGTAGCTGGCTCAGGTTGCCGATCGGTGAGCAGAGGCGGGACCTGAGGCGCTTTTTCCGGATATCCCTACCGACCCGGTAGGGGTGGCCCGCAGGTCTCCGCTCGCCTCAGTGCCACCTCAGCCCGCTTCACCACGGCGTCCGCGAGCTCGGCCGGCTGTTCGACGTGCACTTCGCCACCCAGGCCGAGCAGCAGCCTGACCATCCAGGACGTGTCCGCGTAGCGCATCAGGACCCGTGCGCGACCGCCGTCGAGCTCGGTCAGCTCGTCCACGGGGTAGTACTCGGCGATCCACCGCCCGTCCGGTTCCAGGACCAGGACCGCGGTCTGCTGAGAATCGTCCGGGCGGAACAACCCCTCGGACGTGTCGGTGGGCCGGGCGTGCGGCGGAGGGGCGGCGCGCTCGTCCAGGACCTCGACGTGGTCGATGCGGTCGAGGCGGAACAACCGCACGCCCTCCGCCCGCCGGCACCAGGCCTCGAGATACCGGCGGCCCTCGACGAGCAGCATGCGCATCGGGTCGACGACACGGTCTGTGATCGCGTCACGGGACTGGGTGTAGTAGCGGATGCGGATCGCGCGGCCGCGTTGCACGGCGTCCTGCACCGCATCGCGGATCTCCCGCGTCTCTTCGGCCTCGCGGACCGACAGGCCCACGACGACTCCCGCGGGCTGCGCCTTGCCGACGGCGGCCTCGATCTTGACCACGGCACGGCGGACGGCGGCCGCGTCGACGACGCCGGGTGTGTCCGCCAACGCGCGCAGCGCCACGAGCAGCGCGGTCGCCTCCGCGGCGGTCAGGCGAAGCGGCCTGCTCATCCCGGCGTCGAAGGAAACGGTGACCGTGTCGCCCTCGAAGGACAGATCGATCAGGTCGCCCGGCCCGTAGCCGGGCAGACCGCACATCCACAGCAGTTCGAGGTCCTTGCGCAGTTGCTTCGGCGTGACGTCGAAGTCCGCGGCGACCTCCTCGATCGGAATGCCGGGCCTGGAGATCAAGTAAGGCACAAGCGCCAGCAGCCTCGGCAGTCGCTCGTTCGCGCCGCTCACACCCGCACCCCCGTCTCGCTCCGGTGCGGACCCTGCTGCGCGCGCAAGGCCCCCAGCAGCCGCTCGCGCACCGTCTTGGCGAGCACCTCGGGCTCCAGGACCACGACGTCCTCGCCGAACCCGGCGATCCAGTTCGCGGCGGAGTCCGGGAAGCGGAGGTCGATCTCCACGACATCGCCGGGCACGCCGTCCACCGTGCGCTGCGCGACCGTGTGTGCGCGCCGTCGCAGGCCCTGAGCGCGCCCCGCGGCGACCCACATGCGTGCCGTGGCACCGGGCGGCGGATCGAACTCGTTGCGGGACACGAAGCTCATCAGGTCGACGTTCTCCGGTCGGCTGACCTCGCCCGGTTTGCCGAGGGTGCGGACGTCCCCGACAACCCTGGACAGCCGGAAGCACCTCGGCGCCTCCCGGTCGCGGTCGTGGCCCACGAGGTACCACCGGCCCCGCCACGCCACGACGCCCCACGGTTCGACGGTGCGCCTGCGCACCTCGACCGGGACGGGGCGGCGGTAGTCGAACGTGACGACCTGCCCCGCCTGCACCGCGGCCAGCAGCGGTGGGAACGCCGGCTCGCTGGTGCGAACCTTGGGCTCCACCGCGGTCGGCACGTCGGGATCGACGTCCACCCCGGCAGCGCGCAGCTTGATCAGCGCGCCGTGCGCGGCACCGGTGAGCTGCGGGGAGTCCCACAACCGCGCGGCCAAGGCGACCGCGGCGGCCTCGTCGGGTTCGAGGTCGATGTCGCCGAGTTCGTAATCGCGGCGGGCGATGCGGTAGCCGTCGCCGGCGTCGAAGCCCGAGGTCCGGCCCGTCTCCAACGGAACGCCGAGGTCACGCAGTTCGGACTTGTCGCGTTCGAACATGCGGAAGAACGCCTCGTCCGTCGGGGCGTCGGAGTAGCCGGGGACGATGGCGCGGATGCGCTCAGCCGTCAGGTACTGGCGTGTCGACAGCAGGCAGAGCACGAGGTTGACGAGCCGTTCGGCGCGTGCGGTGGCCACGGACGCACCCTAACCCCGAGTGACCTCCCGGCGGCCGGGGTGTTGACGCGAACGGTCCATTGACACCGAATCTCCTCCGGAGAAGAACGCGCGCAGTCGTGCCGCCAGCTCCTCGGGACGTTCCTCGGCCATGTGGTGCCCGCAGTCCAGGGACGCTCCGTGCAGGTCGGTCGCCCAATCCCGCCACACCGCCAGCGGGTCGCCGTGGAGATCCACGAGGTCGTCACCGAGCGCCCAGATCACCAGCGTCGGGCAGCCGATCCGGCGACCGGCCGCCTTGTCCTCGTCGTCGTGCGCCCGGTCGATGCCCAGCCCCGCGCGGTAGTCCTCGATCATCGCGTGGACGGTCTGCGGGTCGTTGATCGCCCGGTGGTAGTCCTCCCAGTTCTCCTCCCCCATTCCCGCGGGCCGGTCGCCGTAGCGGGCGCGGTACCACGCATCCGGATCGGCGTTGATCACCCGTTCGGGCGTCTCCAGCTCACCGAAGAAGAACCAGTGCCACCAACTCGCGGCGAACGTCGCGTCGCAACGGGCCAGCGCCTCGCCGATCGGGATCGCGTCCATCACGCAGAGGCCGCTCACCGCTCGGGGGTGGTCGAGCGCCAGCCTGCTGGCGGCGTACGCGCCGCGGTCGTGTCCCACGACCCCGAACCGCTCGTGGCCGAGATGGCGCATCAGTGCGACGAGATCACGCGCCATGGCGCGCTTCGAGTACGGCTCGTGGTCGGAGGTCGTCGGCGGCTTGGACGACTCTCCGTAGCCCCGCAGATCCGGGCACACCACCGTGTGATCGGTGGCGAGCAGCGGGGCGACCCGGTGCCACGTCGTGTGCGTGCGGGGGTGGCCGTGCAGCAAGAGCACCGGCGGCCCTGAGCCGCCGTGGCGCACGCGCAGCACGGCCTCACCCACGTCGATCCGCTCCAGCGCGAACTCGTCGAACATTCACCCCAACTACCCGAAGCGCGTGGAGGAAAACGCGACCCGACGCGCGCCGGGTACTCCCCCACAGCACCGCCCGCCTCGCGGCCGATCGGCGCCGAAACGGTGAGAATGGGCTGATGGACAGCCTTCATCGGCTCTTGGCCATCGAGGACATCAAGAACCTCAAGGCCCGATACCTGCGGCTGCTGGACTGCAAGCTGTGGGAGGAGTGGGGCGAGGTCTTCACCGCCGACGCCCAGTTCCGCTACGGCGAGGGACCGCACGACGTGGTGCACGGCCGGAACAACATCGTCCGGTTCGCCCGGCACGTTCTCGGCGACGCCGTCACCGTGCACCACGGCCACATGCCCGAGATCGAGGTCATGAACCCCGCGAACGCCGCAGGCATCTGGACGATGCACGACGTCCTGCTGTACCCGGAGGGTCACTCGCGAGCCAGTTCCGAGGGATACGGGCACTACAAGGAGACCTACCGCCAGGAAGCCGACGGCGAGTGGCGGATCGCGACGGTGCTGATGACCCGCCTGCTCGTGCACGCCGGATCTACAGCGAGGAAATGAGCCGCTCCACCCTCTCGTCCACCGCGCGGAACGGGTCCTTGCACAGCACGGTTCGCTGCGCCTGGTCGTTCAGCTTCAGGTGCACCCAGTCGACGGTGAAGTCACGGCCCGCGGCCTGGGCGGCGGCGATGAAGTCACCGCGCAGCTTGGCCCGCGTCGTCTGCGGCGGGGTGTCCTTCGCGGCCTCGATCTCGCCGTCGTCGGTGACGCGCTCCACCTGTCCCTTGCGCTGCAACAGGTCGAAGATGCCGCGGCCGCGCCGGATGTCGTGGTAGGCCAGGTCGAGCTGGGCGATGCGCGGGCTGGACAACGCGATGCCGTGCTTGGACTGGTAGCGCTCCATCAGCCTGTGCTTGATGGCCCAGTCGATCTCACGGTCGATCTTCGACAGGTCCCCGGCCTCCACCGCGTCCAGCGTGCGGCCCCACAGCTCGATCACCCGCTGCGCCATCGGGTCCGGCGAACGCTTCGCCACGTGCTCGGCTGCGCGTTCGTAGTACTCGCGCTGGATGTCCAGCGCCGAGGCTTCCTTGCCGCCCGCGAGGCGTACCGTCCGCCGACCGGTCAGGTCGTGGCTGATCTCCCGAATCGCCCTGATCGGGTTGTCGAGACTGAAGTCCCGGAACTGCACACCCTGCTCGATCATCTCCAGCACGAGGTTCGCGCTGCCTACCTTGAGCAGCGTCGTCACCTCGGACATGTTCGAGTCGCCCACGATGACGTGGAGCCTGCGGTAGCGCTCGGCGTCGGCGTGCGGCTCGTCACGGGTGTTGATGATCGGCCGGGACCTGGTGGTCGCGCTGGAGACGCCCTCCCAGATGTGCTCGGCCCGCTGCGAGAGGCAGTAGACGGCGCCGCGCGGGGTCTGCAGCACCTTGCCGGCGCCGCAGATGAGCTGGCGTGTCACGAGGAACGGCAACAGCACATCGGCGATGCGGGAGAATTCCCCGGCTCTTGCGACGAGGTAGTTCTCGTGGCAGCCGTATGAGTTCCCCGCCGAGTCGGTGTTGTTCTTGAACAGGAAGATGTCGCCACCGATGCCCTCGTCGGCCAGGCGACGTTCCGCGTCGACGAGCAGGTCCTCGAGGATGCGCTCGCCGGCCTTGTCATGGGTGACGAGCTGCGCCAGGTCGTCGCACTCCGCCGTCGCGTACTCCGGGTGCGAACCGACGTCCAGGTACAACCTGGATCCGTTGCGCAGGAACACGTTGGATGACCGCCCCCAGGACACGACCCTGCGGAACAGATACCGCGCGACCTCATCCGGAGACAGCCGGCGCTGCCCGTGGAAGGTGCACGTCACCCCGAACTCAGTCTCAATACCGAAGATCCGCCGCTGCATCCTTCAACAGTAGGCGCATTTGGCCCCGCATTCCGTGATCCGAACGGGCGGCAGTCGTGATTCGCGTTAACGTTCGGGTGTGATCAAGCGAGTGCGCAGGTCCGGAGCGCGGGTCAACCGATGGGACCGCCAGGTGATGAGGCGCAGTGCGAATCTGCCGCTGACCTCTGCCGACGCAGTGCTGAAGAGCCTGACGAAGACCGCGAACCACAGCGTCCTGTGGTTCGCCATCGCGGCTGTGCTCGCCAGCCGGAAGGGTCCCACCAGGCGGGCGGCCTTGCGCGGCGTGGCGGCCATCGCCGGCGCCAGCGCGAGCGCGAACCTCGTCGGCAAGACGCTGTTCCCTCGCCGCCGGCCCGCGGCGGAGCTCGTGCCGGTGTCGCGGCGGCTCACCCGCAGGCCCACCTCTTCGTCGTTCCCGTCCGGTCACGCCGCGTCGGCGGCCGCGTTCACCACGGCGGTCGCGATGGAATCGCCGAAGGCCGCCGTCGCCGTCGCCCCCTTGGCCGCCGCCGTGGCGTACTCGCGCGTTCACACGGGTGTGCACTGGCCGTCGGACGTAGGAGCGGGTGCGCTGCTCGGCGTGGGGATCGGACTGGCCACCCGCCGCTGGTGGCCGCTCGGCCGCGACGAGCCCGCCTCGGCCCATGATCACGCCGACCTGTCCGCGCTCGCCGACGGCCAGGGACTGGCTGTGCTGGTGAACCCCGGCTCGGGCTTGGGCAACGGCCACCCCGGTGAGGAGATCCAGCGGACCTGGCCAGGTGCCAGGGTCATCGAGCCCGATCCGGAACGCGACCTGATCGAGCAGTTGCACGAGATCGCCGAGGAAGCAGGACTGCGGGCCCTGGGAGTCGCGGGCGGCGACGGCACGGTGGCCGCCGTGGCGAGCGTCGCCGTGGAGCGCGGGTTGCCGATGGTGCTGATCCCGGCGGGAACGCTCAACCACTTCGCCCGTGACGTCGGGGTCGACGGATTGGAGGACACGGCACAGGCGGTGGCGGCGGGCGAGGGCGTCATGATCGACGTGTCGACCGTGCAGATCGACGACGGCGACCGGCTGTTGTTCCTCAACACCGCGAGCCTGGGTGGCTACCCGGACATGGTGAGGCTGCGGGAGGAGCTGCAGGACCGCTGGGGCAAGTGGCCTGCCGCGGGCATCGCGCTGGCGAAGGTGCTGGCCGTCGCCGAGCCGTTGCACATGGAGATCAACGGAGAGCCGCACCAGGTGTGGATGCTCTTCGTGGGCAACGGCCCGTATCGCCCCAAGGGGTTCGCGCCGACGATGCGCCCGCGGCTGGACTCCGGCCTGATGGACGTGCGTTACATCTCCGCCGACGTCCGGTTCTCCCGAATCAGGTTCTTCGCCGCTGCGGTACTCGGTTCGCTGCACCGCAGTCGGACCTACGAGCACTTGGAGACGCGACGACTCGACGTGCGGGTGTTCGGTCAATCGGTGGCGATCGCGACCGACGGGGAGGTCGGCCCGGAGGGCAGCCGCTTCGCATTCGAGGCCCGTCCGGCGGCACTGGGCATCTACCGCACCTGACGCTATCGTTGACTCAGTCAAAGAAATGGTGGGTCAGCCACGATGTCGGTAGCGGAAGTCCGCGCGTTCAACCGCTTCTACACGAATGTGATCGGTGTGCTCGACCGCGGCTACCTGGACTCGCCGTACTCGCTGACCGAGGTGCGGGTGCTCTTCGAGCTCGCCCAAGAGGATTCACCGCGGAACGACTCGACGCGGCAGGGGTGCACGGAGGTCGCGGACCTGCGGCGGACACTCGGCCTCGATGCCGGGTACCTGAGCCGCATGCTGACCCGCTTCGCCTCTGACGGCCTGGTCGCGAAGGAGCCGTCGCCGTCGGACGGCAGGCGTCAGATGATCCGGCTGACCGAACGCGGGCGGGCGGCGTTCGCGAAACTGGACCATCGGTCTTCGGAGGAGATCGCCGCGCTGCTGTCGCCCGTGACGGAGGACGACCGTCGCAAGCTCGTGGCGGCGATGGGCACGATCCGGGAGGTGCTGGTGCACGCTCCCCGGTCAGCCCGCTACGCGCTGCGGCCGCCTCGGCCCGGCGACCTGGGTTGGGTGCTGCACCGTCACGGCGTCCGGTACGCGGAGGAACACGACTTCGACGAAACCTTCGAGGCGCTGGTGGCACAGGTGGTCGCCGACTACCTGGCGCACCACGACCCGGCACGGGAAGCAGCGTGGATCGCCGAGGTGGACGGCGAGCCGGCCGGTTCGATTCTCTGCGTTCGCGATGACGACACGACGGCGAAGCTGCGGCTGCTGCTGCTCGAACCCGCGGCACGGGGCCTAGGGGTCGGCTCGGCACTGGTCGAGGAGTGCGTGCGGTTCGCCCGCAACGCCGGCTACACCCGGATGACCCTGTGGACTGTCGACGAACTCCACGCCGCGCGGCGCATTTACCAGAAGACCGGGTTCGAACTCGTCGAGGAGGAGCCAGGGCAGCACTTCGGTCGCGATGTGGTCGGCCAAACCTGGTCGCTCGACCTCTCCTCTCACGGGGGGTGACACCGAGAGCGGGCGCCGCGCCCTCCAGCGTTCGACATCGTCGAACGCTGGAGGGCACCAAGGTTCTCACGTGCCCGGCCTCATCCAGTCCATCGAGCGCGCGGCTGCGGTGCTGCGGTTGCTCGCCAGTGGCGCCCGGCAGATGGGCGTCGCCGAGCTGGCGCGCGCCCTGGCTCTGCCCAAGGGCACCGTTCACGGCATCTTGCGCACTCTGCAGGTGCACGAGCGCACCGGGCACCTGCTCGCCTCAGCCTGACGCACGCGATTCGGGCCCACGACGACGCGCTCGAGCGCGTCGTCGTGGGCCCGAGAAGCACATCAGGACTTGTCGTCGTGCGGCGGCAGACCGACGTCGGTGACGGGGGCTTCCTCGGTCCGGTCGGCCTTCTCGTCCTTCGCGCCCGAGTCCGCCGCACGCTCGCCGTCGGCGCTGGGCAGCAGGGCCCCGAGCGCAGCGCCGGTGATGCGGCGGAACGCGCGGTGCGGGCGGGCCCGCTCCAGCGCCGCCACCTCGAGCTTGCTCGCGTCCAGCAGGGCGGGTCGACCGTTGCCGGTGCTGGTGCTGCCCGCGCTGAGGGCGCGAACGGCCACGGAGACGGCATCACCGAGTGCGAGGCCGTCCTCGTAGATGTCCTTGAGGGCGGTGGTCGTCGCCTCGGCCTGACCACCCATCACCACGTACTGGGGTTCGTCAACGATCGAACCGTCATAGGTGAGCCGGTACATGGTGTCCTGCTCAGCGGCGTTGCCCACCTCGGCGACGCAGATCTCCACCTCCAGCGGCTTGATCTGCTCGGTGAAGATCGAGCCGAGGGTCTGCGCGTACACGTTGGCGAGCGATCGGCCGGTGACGTCGCGCGGATCGTTCTGGTACCCGCGGACGTCGGCGAACCGGATGCCCGCCTGGCGCAGGCTCTCGAACTCGCTGTAGCGACCGACGGCCGCGAACCCGATGCGGTCGTAGATCTCCGAGACCTTGTGCAGGGTGCTCGACGGGTTCTCCGCCACGAACAGAATGCCGTCGGCGTAGGCGAGCACGACGACGCTGCGGCCCCTGGCGATGCCTTTCCTGGCGTACTCCGACCGATCCCGCAGGATCTGCTCGGGTGAGGCGTACAACGGCATCGTCACTGTTGCGGCTCCTGACCTCGATGTGATGGGGAAGGGGTACTGGTTCAGCCTGCGGGTCGGGTCCGCCGGCCTTCCACCACTGCCTCGGCGATCGCGCCGGCCTCGTCCTCGGGCATGTGCACCGCACCCTCGGTCGCGGTGATCGTCACGATCGTCGGGAAGATGCGCCGCACCAGGTCGGGGCCGCCGGTTGCCGAGTCGTCGTCAGCCGCGTCGTAGAGCGCCTCCACGACCGCGTGCGCCGCACCGGCACGGTCTGCGTCCGGGTCGTAGAGCTTCTTCAGCGAGGACTTCGCGAACAGCGAGCCGGAGCCGACGGCCTGGTAGCCCACGGTCTCCTCGTAACGACCGCCGGTGACGTCGTAGGAGACGATCCGGCCCGCCCGATCGAAGTCCGAGGCATCGGTGTCGAAGCCCGCGAACAGCGGGAGCACGGCGAGACCTGCCATCGCCGCCTCGAGGTTGCCCCTGATCATCGCGGACAACCGGTTCGCCTTGCCGTCGAGGGACAGCGAGACGCCTTCGATCTTCTCGTAGTGCCGCAACTCCACGGCGAACAGGCGCACGACCTCGATCGCGATGCCGGCCGTGCCGGCGATGCCGACGGCGGAGTAGTCGTCGGTGACGAAGACCTTCTTCATGTCGCGCTGGGCGATGACGTTGCCCATGGTCGCCCGGCGATCGCCGGCGATCAGCACACCGCCCTTGAACGTGGCGGCGACGATCGTCGTCCCGTGCGGGGCCTGTACCGCTCCGTTCGGCACCTGACGACCTCCTGGCAGCAGCTCGGGCGCCTGCGAGCGCAGGAAGTCCGCGAACGACGACGACCCCGGCGTGAGGTAGGCCGAGGGCAGCGACGTGTTTTTCATGTGTGGCTTGGTCTCCTGTCCCCGAGTGAGTGGTCAGCGGCGATCACCCTCGCCTACTGACCGCCCTTCTGCACGTACGCCCGAACGAAGTCCTCGGCGTTCTCCTCGAGGACGTCGTCGATCTCGTCGAGGATCGCGTCGACGTCTTCGCCGAGCTTCTCCCTGCGCTCCTGACCTGCGGGCTCGGCGCCCTCTGCGCCGTCGTCGCCGTCACCGCCGCCTTGGCGCTTGATCTGTTCCTGGGCCATCTCGCCTCCCGGTGTGGGATGTCAAGCAGAACATTACCGAGCGGAACCGACATTCGTCGTGAGCCACTCAGGTTGTTGATCAGCCCCTCGTCAGGGCGTCCACCAGTTGCTCGGCCGTGTCGGCGGCCTCCAACAGCGCGCCGACATGTGTCTTCGTGCCTCGCAAAGGCTCCAGGGTGGGGATGCGGACCAGTGACTCCCGGCCCAGATCGAAGATCACCGAATCCCACGACGCCGCCGCCACCGAGGTCGGGTAGCGCTCGAGGCACCGGCCGCGGAAGTAGGCCCTGGTGTCCTCCGGTGGCGCCGTGATGGCCGCGCGGACCTCCTCCTCGCTGACCAGGCGCTTCATGGAGCCTCGCGCCACCAGTCGGTTGTACAGGCCCTTGTCGAGCCGCACGTCCGAGTACTGCAGATCGACCAGGTGGAGTCGCGGCGAGCCCCATGCCAGACCGTCGCGCGCCCGGTAGCCCTCCAGCAGCCGCAGCTTGGCCGGCCAGTCGAGCCTGTCGGCGCACTCCTGGGGGTCGCGGGAGAGCGCATCGAGCACCTCGCCCCACGTGCGCAGGACGTCCATCGACGCCCGGTCGCCGGCACCCTCCTGCTCCAGGAAGCGCGCCGCCCGCTCGTGGTAGGCGTACTGCAGGTCCAGCCCGGTGAACTTGCGCCCGCCGGTGACCTCGACCTTGGCCTTCAACGTCGGGTCGTGGCTGATCTGGTGCACCGCACGCACCGGATCGACCAAGCGCAGGTCGTCGAAGCGCTTCCCCGCCTCGATCATGTCGAGCACGATCGAGGTGGTGCCCAGCTTGAGGTAGGTGGAGTATTCGGCGAGGTTCGCGTCACCGATGATCACGTGCAACCGCCGGTACTTGTCGGCGTCCGCGTGCGGCTCGTCGCGCGTGTTGATGATCCCGCGCTTCAGCGTCGTCTCCAGGCCGACCTCGACCTCGATGTAGTCCGAGCGCTGGGAGAGCTGGAAGCCCGCCTCCTCGCTCGAGGGGCCGATGCCGACGCGCCCCGACCCGCACATGACCTGGCGGGAGGCGAAGAACGGCGTCAGACCCGCGATGACCGCGGTGAACGGCGTGCTGCGCGCCATCAGGTAGTTCTCGTGGGTGCCGTAGCTCGCGCCCTTGCCGTCCACGTTGTTCTTGTACAGCTGCAGGCGCGGCTGACCGGGCACGGTGGCGGCCTTGAGCGCCGCCTCCTCCATCACCCGCTCCCCCGCCTTGTCCCAGATGACCGCGTCACGGGCGTTGGTCACCTCGGGGGCGGAGTACTCCGGGTGGGCGTGGTCGACGTAGAGCCGGGCGCCGTTGGTGAGGATGACGTTGGCCGCTCCGAGGTCCTCGACGTCGGAGTCGCCGCCGTGGGCGCCCGGCGCTCCGAGGTCGAAACCTCTGGCGTCGCGCAGCGGCGATTCGACCTCGTAGTCCCAGCGGGCCCTCCGGGCGCGCGGGATGTCCGCTGCCGCCGCGTAGGCCAGCACGACCTGCGTGGAGGTCAGCACCGGGTTGGCGGTCGCGTCTCCCGGCACGGAAATGCCGTACTCGACTTCAGTTCCCATGATCCGCCGCATGCAGTTCAGCCTACGGCGTCACGGCGAAGCTTGTCCGAAATGAGTGGCACGTCAACCGTCGGTGCCGCAGTGCTGGCCCTCGGTGCTGACGAGAGGTGCCGTCAGCCGGAGGCGAGACCGGCGCCGGCTCGACGCCGCCCCGGACAGCCCCTGGTGAGGACCTGGACCGGCAGCAGCGCACGACCGGGGTGGCGGAACTCGGCAGACCGAGCCGCGACGATGCCGGCACAAGTCCTCCTCGTGACGAGAACGGTCACGACGGTGAGGATCGGTGCCTGAGCGGGCGTCGGCCAGGGGTGGCAATCGCCGGTACCACCAGGGGAGGATCTCCGCGTGAGCTCGGACGAACTGGTGGCGGTGTACGACGAGCACGGGCACGAGGTGGGCAGCGCCACGCGGGGCCGCGTCCGCGCCGAGGGCTTGTGGCACGCGTGCTCGTCGGTCCTCGTGCGATCCACCGACGGGCGGCGGGTCTACGTCCACCGCCGCACCGACACCAAGGACGTCTACCCCGGCATGTACGACTGCTGGGCCGGCGGTGTCATGGGTGCCGGGGAGAACCCGGCGGAGTGCGCGGAACGGGAGCTGGCGGAGGAACTGGGCGTTCGGGGCGTGCCGATCCGCCCGCTGCACAGCGTGCGGATCGAGCTGCCCCCGGTGCGCTACCACGCGAACTTGTTCGACGTTCGCACCGACGGACCGTTCACCCATCAGCCGGAGGAAGTCGCTTCAGGCGGCTGGATGAGCCTCGAGGAGTTGCGGGCCAAGGTCGCCGACCCGACGTGGCCGATGGTGCCGGACGGCCGCGAGCTCGTTGCCGGCCTGTTCAGCCGTGGACTCGCCTAAGCCTTCGCCAGTTGGGCGGCGGAAGCCGTCGCGAGACGACTGATCACCTCACGCGCGCGCTGCACCGAGATGGTGTCCAACCTCAGCGACACCGCCATCTCGTTCTTCGCGAGCAGAACCGTGCACACTCCCCTGCCACTGGAAGTCGTTTCGCACCAACCGAACTGATCGTCCACTCCGGACAGTCGAGGAAGGTCGGTCAACACGGTCGCGCAGGTCTGCGCTCGGCGTGCCGCCTCGACCGCCGCTTGTGCCCTCGCGCCGGGGTAGGCGTCGACGTACTGGTCCAGCGTGGTGGCACCGCTCCGGCTCCTGGTGATCACGCGGTAGCGCGTGAGCGCCCGGCCGGGTACGTCCGAAGCCTTGCCGCACAACGGGTCGGGAGCCGTCACCACGGGCTGCGCCGATTCCTGGGCCTCGAGGCCGTCCTCGGCGAGCACCTGCGGGGGCAGGGAGGCGGACGCGAGCTTCTGGGTCAGCTGAGCGGGGGACGAGGTCGGCTTGGACTTCGTCTCGGCGGCGGCGGTCCTCGAGGGCGCGCTGGCGTCAGGGGACGTGGTCGTCGTGGGTGCGTCACCCCCGAATCCCCGACGCAGCGGCCGCTGCTCCACCGAGCACCCGGCCGAGACCAGCACGGCTGCGACGATCACCAGTACCTGCATGCGACGCAAGACGCTCCCCGTGTCCACGGGCGATCAACCTAGTCGTCAGTCCCACGCGAGCGACGCACGGGTGGCCCAGTACTGCTCGGCGGGCTCGGTGAGCGAGGCCAGTTCGTCGGGGGCCAAGCGCACCCGGCCGGCATCCAGGTTGGACAGCAACTGAGCGGAACTGGCCGCGCCGGAGAGCACGACGTCGGCCCACGGCTGTGCGAACACGGCAGCGAGGGCCACGGCATCGGGTCCGACGCCGTTGTCCTCGGCGAGCTCTTGGACGCGCTGTGGTGGCCGCACCGCCAAGCGCCCGTTGGCGAGCCCCTCCTTGACGAGCACCTGGACACCGGCGTCGTGGGCCTCCGCGAGCGCCGGCCCCACCGACGGCTCCAGCAGGTTCCAGGTCGACTGCACGGCGTCGAAGAGCCGACGTCCGCCGACGTGCAGGTCCAGACCCCGTCGTACCACGTCCGCCTGCTGCGGGCCCGAGGTGGAGAACCCGAGCCGCACGCCGGAATCGGCGAGGGCGTGCAGCAGCGCTCGATCGGTGAACAGCGGGCTGTCGACGGTCAGCGAGTGCACCTGGTAAAGCGCCACGGAGTCACCGAGCAGGCCACGGGTTTCGCCCCACTGCCGGGAGAACCTCTCCAGCGAATGCTCCTTCACCTCGTGCACCTCGGCGTCCGGGCGCCAGTCGGCCACGTAGGCGTAGCCCCACTTGCTCGACACCGTGACGTCGTCGTGGGCGCGGTCGGTGAGCCATCCTGCGAGGAACTCCTCGGCGAGGCCGTACGACCGTGCCGCGTCCACCCACCGCAGACCTGCGTCGTAGGCCGTGTCGAGCACTCGCCAGCAGGCGTCACGCATCGACTCGACGCCGCGATGGACGGGCAGGGCGTCCTCACGACCGAGGTTGATGTAGGCGGGACGGCCGAGGGCGGCGAGGCCGAGGGCGAAGCGGGGCATTGCGCGACCGTAGAGGACGCGAGGGCCCTGCGCGGCGCGGCTCGTCGGTGTGCCACCTCGCGGAAACTCGTCTCCGGTGCCAATTCGGTCATCGAGGTCGAGTTCTCGATCGATGGGTGGTCGACACGAGGGTTGGTCTCGACGAGATCACACTTCCGAGTGCCCGGTATGACGCCGTTTCGTCGTGGGTACAGGTCGGACATGGGCAAGCACAGCTACGACCTGGACTCCGCGGTGACCGTGCAGGACCTGCTGCACAGAGCCATCACCGGGGGCGACTCACTGCGCGCGACGTGGCCGGACGCGGACGAGGACGATTCGCGCGAGAGCATCTCCGGGTCCCTGCTGCCGACCCCGGCCTGACCACTCGATCACAGGGCTTCATCGCAGCGACTGCCAGGGTGTTGTGCCCATCAGAGCACCCGAAGATCGAACGCTGGGGACCCGGTCGTCCGAAGAACTGGTTCAGCCCACCGGCTGGTCACTGGTTCCCGCCTGTGCGGAGGACTCGCCGACGCCGACCACGACGGCGTAGTGCAGGGTTGTCTTCGGCCGACGCGCCATGGTCTGCCAGAAGCTGCTGAGGTCGTGCGACTGGTTCTCGTCGATGACCCTGACGGGCGGCTGCCGCCCGGCCAGTTCGCCACGCAGATACCGCTCCGGGATGCCGCGATGCCCCAGCAGCACCTTCAGCACCTCACCGAGGAGGTAGTGCTCGTCCGAAGCGGGATCGGGCACGTTGACGCTCGGCCACGCGCTGATCAGGTACGAGCACTCGACACCGGTGGCAGCGGGCTGTGACTCGTCGCGCTTCTCCCGGATGTCGTGGAGGAAGAACGACAGCGCAGGCAGGGTGACGCCGAACGGGGGGAACTGGTCGTCCGGGCTCGCAAAGCTGATCGACACGTTTCCCAGAGCCAACTCCCCCTGCACGAAGGCCGCAAGGCTCGCATCCAAGTCGTGGAACACGGTCGGCTCCCCTCACCGCGACGCAGGTAGACCCTGTCACGACCTTGGCGACCTGGGCGCATCCGGTCAAGACCGCCGGATCTACGCGGGAACGCGCAGTGCCGAACGTGAAGTCGGGACACGTGCGGAGGCCCGCCGGCCGCGAGTGCGGCAGGCGGGCCCCGGATGGTCGTTACAGGTACTGGCCGGTGTTCGTGGCCGTGTCGATCGCCCTGCCCGAATCCTGATTCTTCCCGGTCACCAGGGTGCGGATGTAGACGATCCGCTCCCCCTTCTTGCCCGAGATGCGAGCCCAGTCGTCCGGGTTCGTGGTGTTCGGCAGGTCCTCGTTCTCAGCGAACTCGTCGACGATGGCGTCGAGGAGGTGCCGCACCGACAGACCGGGCTGCTTGGTGTCCAGCAGCGACTTGATCGCGGCCTTCTTCGCCCGGTCGACGATGTTCTGGATCATGGCACCGGAGTTGAAGTCCCGGAAGTACAGGACCTCCTTGTCACCGTTGGCGTAGGTGACCTCCAGGAACCGGTTCTCCTCGGACTCCTCGTACATCCGCTCGACGGTGTGCTGCACCATGCCTTCGACGCAGGCCACCGGGTCGCCGCCGAACTCCGCGAGGTCGTCGGCGTGGATCGGCAGGTTGGGCGTGAGGTACTTGTTGAAGATGTCCCTCGCGCCCTCGGCGTCCGGCCGTTCGATCTTGATCTTCACGTCGAGCCTGCCGGGGCGCAGGATCGCCGGGTCGATCATGTCCTCGCGGTTGGAGGCAACGATCACGATGACGTTCTCGAGGCCTTCAACACCGTCGATCTCGCTGAGCAGCTGAGGAACGATCGTCGTCTCGACGTCGGAGGAGACGCCGCTGCCGCGGGTCCGGAAGATCGAGTCCATCTCGTCGAAGAACACGATCACCGGGGTACCCTCGGAGGCCTTCTCCCGTGCCCGCTGGAAGATCAGGCGGATGTGCCGCTCGGTCTCACCGACGAACTTGTTGAGCAGCTCAGGGCCCTTGATGTTGAGGAAGTACGACTTCGCCTGGCGGTCGTCCTCCCCGCGTGCCGCGAGAACCTGCTTGGCGAGGGAGTTGGCCACCGCCTTGGCGATGAGCGTCTTTCCACAACCGGGAGGGCCGTAGAGCAGAACGCCCTTCGGCGGGCGCAGCTCGTACTCGCGGAAGAGGTCGGCGTGCAGGAACGGCAGCTCGACCGCGTCCCTGATCTGCTCGATCTGCCGGCTCAGGCCACCGATGTCGCTGTACTTGACGTCGGGTACCTCCTCCAGCACCAGGTCCTCGACCTCGGCCTTGGGGACCCTTTCGTAGGCGAAGCCCGCCTTGGAGTCGACCAGCAGCGAGTCGCCCGGCTTGAGCGGTGCCGCGGTGAGCGGGTCGGCGAGCCACACCATGCGTTCCTCGTCGGCGTGCCCGACGACGAGCGCCCGCTGGATGGAGCCCTCGGGATCGGTCGTGAGGACCTCGCGCAGCGTGCAGACCTCGCCGGTCTGCTCGAAGTCGCCGGCCTCGACCACCGTGAGTGCCTCGTTCAGCCGTACCGACTGGCCGCGCACCAGCAACGGCCCCTCCACGGCAGGGGACACCGCGACCCTCATGCGGCGACCCGAGGTGAAGACGTCCACCGTGCCGTCCTCGTGCTGCCTCAGGAACACGCCGTACCCGCTCGGCGGCTGTGCGAGCCGGTCGACCTCTTCGCGCAGCGCGAGCAGTTGGCTGCGTGCTTCTCGGAGGGTGTCTATGAGCTTCGTGTTGCGTTCGGTCAACTGGCTGACGCGCTCGGACGCTTCGGCCAAGCGCTGTTCCAGCAAACGGACGTGCCTGGGGGACTCCGTGAGCTTTCGGCGCAGGAGCGCGATCTCGTCTTCTAGGAACCGGATCTGCGCGTTCAGCTCAGCAGGGATCTTGCCGTTGTTCAGCTCGCCACCCTCATCGGGTTGGCTGCCGGGACGGTCGTGCGGCATGTCGGCACCCTCCTCCCGTGTTCGTACCTAGCAACGGTACCGGCGATCACCGACAAAAGCCGTTGTCCACAAGGTCATCGGGGGACTCGTGGTGTGAGATCCCCCCGCTCGGCGGGATGAACTGCTCCATATCGGTGTCAGGCGGAACCGCGCAACCGCTACCGTGCGTCCAGTACTAGTCCACCAGCGTGTTCACGCGCGGTGTCCGCGCCGCCAGCGGCGAGTCCAGGAGAACGTGGTGTCCGTCCCGCTGTCGCAACCCGGCCCTTGCGGTCGGCGACCGAGCGTGCTCGGTCATGCGCATCAGCAGGACGAATGCGGTTCACCCGCACCGGGTTTCCCGCAAAGCGGGCCTCAACCGCGGCACGGCGCTAATTGCGGCCGGCCGCGGATCCGGTACGTCCGACAGGGTGATTCCGGTGCGGCGCTCGAACGGGCCGAGACGGCGTCGACGCCTTGCCGCCGAGCACCCACCGGACGTTGAACAATCCACCAGCGCACATCAGCAGATCAGCATTTCGGGGGAGTTTTCGGTGACCTACCCGCCACAGCAGCCAGGTCCTCACGGTCAGCAACCAGGCGGTTACGACCCGTCATCGAGCGGGTTCGTGCAACAACAGCCACCGCAGGGCTACGGCCAGCCCGATCAGTACGGGCAGCAGCCACCGCAGGGTTACGGCCAGCAGCAACAGTGGGGTCAGCCGCAACCGCAATGGGGCCAGCAGCCGGGCCCGTACGGCCAGTCAGGATTCCCCGGCGGTCAACCCCCGAAGAAGGGCAAGACCGGCCTCGTGATCGCCCTCGTGATCGGCGTGCTCGCGCTGGCGGGCCTCGGCACGGGCGTGTACTTCATCGTCAACAAGAACAACTCGGGAAGTTCCCAGAGCGCCAGTTCCGAGAGCACCGATTCCGGCACCGGAAGCAGCGACAACGGCAATTCCAGCGGTGGAGACGACACGTCGGCAGCCGAGTCGGTCGCGAAGAAGTTCGCCTCGCAGACCCAGAAGGACGCACGCAGAGGCCAGTTCACCATCGATGACTACCAGAACATCTACTGCGACTCCCTGATCGAGACGATCAAGAAGGGCGGAAAGAGCACCAATTCCTCGAACCCGGCCCCGGACGCGACGATCACCGCGACCGACGTGAAGACGAACGGTGACACGGGGTCGTTCAAGGTGGCCGGGGACAACCCGTCGGCGAAGCCGGGCGAGAACAAGCACGTGGAATGGACCTACAAGCTGCAGAAGCAGGGCAGTGACTGGCGGGTCTGCGGCATCGACAGGGTCGCGATGCCCTCGGCGACCTTCGGGCCCACGCCGTCGCGCTGATGTCCCCCTCACCGCCGCGGCCGGGCCCGCAGGGACCGTCGCGCGGTGAGGGTTGACGACCGCTGGGCTCCGAGCGGGTCAGCCCTTGCTGGGCCTGCGCTGAGGACGCGGCGGCACGACGCCGTCCGCCAGCCTGCGCGCGGTGAGCAGGAACGCGGTGTGCGCGATCATCCGGTGCTCCGGACGGACCGCCAGACCCACCACGTGCCAGGGCCGCACCAGGGTTTCCCACGCCTGCGGCTCGGTCCAGCACTGCTGCTCGCGCAGTGCCTCGGTGACCTTGGACAGCTGCGTCGTGGTCGCCACGTAGACCACCAGCACGCCGCCGGGGATCAGGTTCTGCGCGACCGTGGGCAGCACCTCCCACGGTGAGAGCATGTCCAGGACGACCCGGTCCACCTCGCCGCTGTGTCCGGCGACGTCGCCGACGGTGAGACTCCAGTTCGCGGGGAGCTCACCGAAGAACTGCTCGACGTTGCGCAGCGCGTGGTCTGCGTGGTCCTGACGCACCTCGTAGGAGGTGACGCTGCCCTTCTCCCCCACCGCACGCAGCAACGAGCAGGTCAGCGCGCCCGAGCCCGCGCCTGCTTCGAGCACGCGGGCACCGGGGAAGACGTCGCCGTACATCACGATCTGCGCCGCGTCCTTGGGGTAGATGACCTGCGCCCCGCGCGGCATCGAGAGGACGTAGTCGGCCAGCAGAGGGCGCAGCGCCAGGAACGAGGTGCCACCGACCGAGGTGATCACCGAGCCCTCGGGCTTGCCGATCAGCGCGTCGTGCTGGAGTGCGCCCCGGTGGGTGTGGTACTCCTTCCCCGGCTCCAGCACGACCGTGTAGTGCCGCCCCTTCGGATCGGTCAACTGCACCCGGTCACCGGGACGGAACGGACCACTGGCGGTGCTCACCGCGAAAAACCTCCTGGACATGCGCGACAACGGCGCACGATGGTCGCAGAACGACCCCAACGGCCGGTCAGCGGGTGACCGGCCGGCTTTCCAGTGCCGCGCGCAGGTGCTCCCGGTGAAGGACGCCGGCCGGACGTCCGTCGAGATCGACGACCAGGAACTGCCACGCCGCGGTGCCCTGCACCCGTTCCACTATCTCCTCCCCCGGCTCGTCGGCGAACAGCACGGTCTCCGGGCGGATCGGCTCGGCCGCCTGCTCCGCGGGTGCGTGGGGGGACCGGAGGGCCAGTTGCTGCGCGACCTGCTGATCGAGCAGGCCTGCGGCGACGCCGTCGGCCCGCACGAGCACCACGCCCCGGCCGGCTGCCGCGGCGAGCGCGTTGGCAACCGGGCTCTCCGCCGGGAGCTGCAGCACCGGACGCACGAGCTCGGCGAGTGTGAGGCCGGAAGGCCAGGTCCGGCGCTGGTCGGCGGCGAGTTCACCGCGAGCGCCCGCGACCACGAACCACGCGGTGAGCGCGCACACGCCGAACCGCAGCCATCGGTCTTCGCCGCCCTGCGCGACGCTCCACAGCCCCCAGATCACGAGCAGACCCGCGACCGCCCAGCCGCCGAACACCGCCGCTCGGGTGCCGGTCCCGCGCTGCCCGGTCACCGCCCACACCCCCGCGCGCAGGATGCGCCCACCGTCGAGCGGCAACCCCGGCAGGAGGTTGAACACCGCCACGGCGATGTTGGCCGCGGCGGTCTGGGCCACCAGCAACCACAGCACGTTGCTGGGCTGCATGACGACCGCGGCGAGGCCGAACGCGGCGGCGAGCCCCACCGACACGGCAGGCCCGGCAACCGCGATCAAGCCTTCGTGTCCCGGTCTGCCGGGTGTGCGCATGACCTCCGAGTAGCCGCCGAGCAGGAACAGCCGCACACGTCGCACCGGCAGCCCCAGCCGCAGGGCGGCCGCGCAGTGGCCCAGCTCGTGCGCCAGCACCGACAGGCCCAGGAACAAGGCGAACACGCAGGCGAGCAGCAATCCGGCCGGGCCGCTCGTCCCCGGAGCCAGCCGACTCACCAACGGGGCGTAGAACAACACGACCACCGCGGAGCCGAGCCACCAGGTCGGTGCCAGCAGCACCGGAACGCCGGCAGCTCGGAACAGCAGCAGGCCGCCGTCCCGGTCGACCTGCTGACGCCAGCTCCTGGTGGTCGCCACGCGCGCAGCCTAGAGACGCCTGTGTGGGGACCCCGTGACGAGGTCGTCCCCGTTCGCACCCGGGTTCCCGTCGCCGGTCCCGGCGACGAGCACTGTCGGTGCTCTGACCTATCGTGCGAGCCATGTCGGACCCCGTGCAGGCCACCACGTCGTCACCGTCCACCAGGCCGGTGCGCAGACCTGCTCTGTCACCATCGCGAGCGGGCGACTTCAAGCAATGTCCGCTGCTCTACCGCTTCCGCGCGGTGGACCGGCTGCCCGAGACACCGACCAAGGCACAGGTTCGCGGCACTGTCGTGCACGCGGTCCTCGAGGAGCTGTTCGGGCTGCCGGCCGCACAGCGGGTGCCGGAGCGGGCGCGCGGGCTGCTCGAGCCGGCATGGACGAAGCTGGTGGCCGAGCGACCGGAGTTCGCGGAGCTGTTCGACGGAGCGGACGATCCGGCGCTGGCGGAGTGGCTCGGCTCGGCGGTGAAGCTGCTCGACGGCTATTTCGGTCTGGAGGATCCGCGCCGGCTCGAGCCGGAGGCGTGTGAGTTGCTGGTCGAGTCAGAGCTGCCCTCCGGAGTGCTGCTGCGGGGCTACATCGACCGGCTGGACGTGGCGCCTACGGGCGAGATCCGCGTGGTCGACTACAAAACCGGTGCGGCGCCGCGCGAGATCGGCGAGGCCAAGGCGCTGTTCCAGATGAAGTTCTACGCGCTGGTGCTGTGGCGACTTCGCGGCGTGGTGCCCCGGCAGCTCCGCCTGATGTACCTGGCGGACCGACAGGCGCTGGCCTACACGCCGGACGAGGCGGAGCTGCAGCGTTTCGAGCGCACTCTCGAGGCGATCTGGTCCGCGATCCTCCGGGCGGGCAAGACGGGGGATTTCCGGCCGAACCCCAGTCGGTTGTGCGACTACTGCGATCACAAGGCGCTGTGCCCGGCGTTCGACGGCACTCCTCCGCCCTATCCCGGCTGGCCGGAACCGGATGCGGGCGTGGAAACCCCGCTGGACCGAGCCGACTGAGAAGCTACCCACTAGTAAGGTCGGATCCATGGGTGGCGCGTTCTACCTCCCTCTGGGAGACGACAGGTACAGCTCGACTGAGCACACGGCCGGGCCGTGGACGTCCGAGAGCCAGCACCTCGGACCACCTTCGGCGCTGCTGGTGCGTGAGCTGGAGCGGTGCGATCCCCGTCCGGAGGCGGCGCTGTCGCGGGTCACGTTCGAGGTCCTCGGCCCGGTCCCGGTCGCCGATCTCCAGGTGCGGGCACGGGTGGAACGACCGGGCCGCTCCGTGGAACTGCTGTCGGCCGAGCTGTCGCACAACGGT
>DASYMV010000159.1:0-2358 GCA_036008865.1 Pseudonocardiaceae bacterium
GGTGCGCGGCGTCGGCTACTGCGACAACGACAACGTGCTGCGCGGACAAGCCAGCCGGGTGGAGGTTCTGCCGGACACCGACGGCGGGCTCGGCCTGGTCGTGCGGGTGATCCACAAACGCCTGTTCGGCTCCAAGGTCCAGGAGACCAGAGGACGTGCCTTCCAGATCGGCTGCCTTCCCACGACGGTGATCTCCGACGGGCAGCGTCATCCGAGGCAGACGAACAAGTGGACGTGGTACCGCCACGTCGAGGACCTTCGTCTGATTCGGGGCGTTTAGACGTTAACTGTCAGCCATCAGAGTGTCACCCAGAGGTGTTGTTATAGCTGCGTAGGCCCGCGACAGTGATCTCGGCAACTTCCAACGAGGAAGGTCGAGATAATGTCAAATGTCAACGCAGCGCGTGTCGCGATCCTGTCGCTGTTGGCGACGCTCGCACTGACCCTGGGCCTCGCGAGCCCGGCGAGCGCGACTCCCCCCAACATCCCCAGCTCGGCCACCGCGCAGTCGGAGCTGAACGCCCTGCGCGTCGCGGCCGACGGCTCGATGACCGGCTACTCGCGCGACCTGTTCCCGCACTGGATCACCCAGTCGGGCGCCTGCGACACCCGTGAAACGGTGCTCAAGCGGGACGGCTCCAACGTGGTGACGAACTCGAGCTGCTCCGCCACCTCCGGCACGTGGTACAGCCCGTACGACGGCGCGACGTGGACCGCGGCGTCCGATCTGGACATCGACCACGTCGTGCCGCTGGCGGCCGCCTGGCGCAGCGGTGCGGCGAGCTGGACCACCTCGAAGCGGCAGTCCTTCGCCAACGACCTGACCGACCCGCAGTTGATCGCGGTGACGGACAACGTGAACCAGGCGAAGGGCGACCAGACGCCGGCCACCTGGAAGCCGCCGTTGACGTCCTACTGGTGCACGTACGCGAAGATGTGGACGCACGTGAAGTACAAGTGGGCGCTCACCGTCAACTCCGCCGAGAAGAGCGCTCTTTCGGACATGCTCGGAAGGTGCTGATGGCCGAATACTCGTCTCCGTTCGCAGCAGGACCCGGCGGGGTCATGACCGACGAGGTCGGGGTGATCACCGGCGACCTGGAGCTGCGCACGATCCTGGATGCCGATGGGACGCTCAGGGCCGAGGTCCGCTACGAAGGCGCTGACGAGTGGTACGGCCTGACGGGTGGGCGATGCGAGCTCGCCGACCCGCGGGATCACGAGGCGGTGCACTGCTTGCTGCTCGACGTGCTCAACCGCCCTGACGGCTGATCCCCGACTCGCGCGCCCGCGCCACGAACGCCTCGGCGCGGGCGCGAAGTTCGTCCAGTGATCCGCCCTGCAACGCGTCGCCCACCAGAGGTCCGCCCACGGCGACCGCGACCGCCCCCGCGGACAAGTAGGCGCTCACGTCCTCCAGCCGGACGCCGCCCGTCGGCACCAGCGGGAGTTCCGGCAACGACCCGCGCATCGCGGAGACGAACTCAGGCCCGACGATCGACGCGGGGAAGAGCTTCACCGCCGACGATCCTTCGCGCCACGCGGCCACTGCTTCGGTCGGCGTGAACGCCCCTGGCAACGACCCCAGGCCGGCCGCTCCGGCGGCGCGCACCACGACCGGGTCGAAGTTCGGGCTCACCACGAAAGCCGCGCCCGCGTCGGCGGACCGCACGACCTCCTCCGGCGACATGACGGTTCCCACGCCGACCAGGACGTCCGATGAGGACCCCAGCTCCCGCACCGCTTCCAGGCTTCCCGGCGTCGGCAGCGGAATCTCCAGGCAGCGCACGCCGGCGTCGATGAGAACCTCCGCGACCTCGAGCAGTGGGCCCGGCTCACGTGCCCGCAAGATTGCCAGCAAACTGTTGCGCTGCAACGCTTCCATGAGCGTGATCACTTCTCCTCACCCTTCCCGGGGGACAACGGCGGCAGCGCCTCGGCAGCATCCGCGCGGCTGAGTCCAGTGGCCTGCAACAGGTCTACGGCGACGGAGCGGATCTGTGCCAGCACGACCCTCGTCGAGAAGCCGTCGCCACCGAGGTCCTGCGTGGTCGCGGTGTGCACCGCGTCGCGGACGGCGGCCCTCGCCTGCTGCGGCTCTGTCCCCGCGGCGAGTTCGGTGCGCAGCAGATCCACCGCGTCGGCGTAGCGGCGCAGCACTTCGGGCAGCATCTTCGGCGTGTCCTCGCCGTGCCGCAGCGCGGCCAGCGCCCGCCGGGCGAGCACCCTGGTGTTGCGCAGCGCGTAGTCGATCGGCGCGGCGGCGGACTGGTAGCGGCCGAGCTCGTCGCGGCGCCGCCACCGGATGGGCGCGATGCTCGCGATCTCACCGCCGGTCCGCAGGGCGGAGCGGAATTC
>DASYMV010000160.1:0-9131 GCA_036008865.1 Pseudonocardiaceae bacterium
CGTCGCAACCTCCCCTCGGGGCAGAACAAACAGGAACCCTCGGGCGCGAGCCCGAGGGAAATCCCCGGCCTTCAGGCCGGGGAGGACGTCAAGTCGTCCAGACTGCCACGGCGGCGGCGCGGCGGCGGCGATCAGCCGGGCAGTTCGTGTGTCATCAGCGGCCGGACGGCGCCAGGTCGACGAGCCTCGGCACGACGTACGTGCCGAGATCGAACACGAAGCCGGTCGGGTTGCCGCCCGTGGGCATGACGTGCACTTCCTCGATCCCCATGCGCGCGTAGCCCTCCATCGCGCGCAGGAACTCGTCGGCGTCGAAGGAATCCCTGTACAGGATCGTCTTGCGGATGCGGTCGAAGTCCGTGCCCGCGCGGTCGCAGTGCCCGCGCAGGACGTCGAGCTTGTGGCGCACGGTCTCGTGGTCGTCGGGAGCGGCGAGCAGGTTGCACGCGTCGCCGTGCTCGGCGACCAGGCGCAACGTCTTCTTCTCACCGCTGCCGCCGATCATGATCGGTGGGTGCGGCTTTCGCAACGGCTGTGGTGAGTTGATCGTCTCGGCCAGCTGGTAGTACTTGCCCTCGAAGGGGCCGTTGTCGTCGCTCCACATCTGCTTGACGATGCGCAGCGTCTCCTCCAGCCGCTCGAAGCGCTCGGCCAGCGGGGGGAACGGCACGCCGTACGCCCGGTGCTCACGCTCGTACCAGGCGGCGCCGATGCCCAGAACCGAACGACCGCCGGAGAGCACGTCGAGCGTGGACACGATCTTCGCCAGCAGAGCGGGATAACGGTAGGTCACTCCGGTGACCAGCAACTGCAGTTCCACCGATCGGCTGTGGGCGGCGAGGAAGCCGAGGGTGGTGTAGCCCTCGAGCATCGGATCCTCCGCCTTGGTACCCCACATGCCCAGCTGCAGGTAGTGGTCCATCACCGACAGGTTCGCGACGCCGGCGTCCTCCGCGGCGCGGGCCGTGTCTGCGAGGGTGGGTGCGATCACGGACGTCCCACCGGGATAGTCGAACTCGACCACGTGCACACCGATCTTCACCTCAGCGGACCACCTTCACGTCGACCACGTCGGTACCGAGGGACTTCGCGACTCACAGCGAACCGGCAGCACGGGTTCGACGATTCCGGTCCCAGAACTGCGATTCTCACGACGACTCTGCAAGAAGTGCTCAAAGGGTTCCACCCTCGGACCCGAAAAGCCTACGCCGCAGGTCGTGGCCGCGCTCGCCAGGACGCGTCCGGACCGAATTCGCCAGTCCTGACACGATGGCCACCGGTATCACTCCGAATCGTGCAGGTCCGACGAATCAAGAAATCGCCGAGCCTCATCCCTCGCCTGATGATGTTGCTCATCCTTCTGCTCTAGTGGCAGTTGATCTCTCGCGGCGAGCCGTCGCTGGGGTCGGTCGTGAAGCAGTGCCCAGGAGGAGCGTCGATGAGCACCGGCGGCCCGGGCGTGGTGAACACGGTGGTCGGGGTCTCGGCGGGTGTGACCACGGGGGCGGGTTGTGTCGTCGCCGGGACCGGCCGGGTCGTCCGGGGGCGCACGGCTGTCGCCATCGTCGGCCTGGCGGACGGAGCGAACTGCCCCGGAGCCGGAGTGGTCGTCTCCGCGGTCGTCGACATCGGGGATGAGGTGGTCGAACTGGCGATCGTCGAACTCGACATCCCGGCTCGGTCGCCGGCCGGTGTGGTTGGAGGTGCGCCGGCGGTCGCCAGGGCCGCGCCTCCGCCAATAGCGCCGAGACCGACGGCTGCGATCGCGGCATACGCGGAAACGCGTTTCTTGTTCACATCGATCTTCATCGCAGACGTGTCGTGCGTGTTACGCGTCTCCTGAAACTCCGGAATCTTCTGCGCATCAGGAATGAATCGGATGTGGAATTCGTCTGCTTTGGTCAGAAAAATCGGTTGGTCGCATGTGAAGGGGTTGTGAACTCGCAACTTCCGCGCCGGCCGGCGTTCACGGTGCGTTGATCATCAGCGGTCAAGCTGCCCGCGCATCCCGTACACGACGTCCTACGCAACGAGGAGTGGTTCGTGCGCATCGGTCGGTACTTCGCAGCCCTCGCCCTGACCTTTTCGACTGTCGTCGCCGTCGCCGCCCCGGCGAACGCCGCATCGGGTGACAGCAATGCCGCCACACCCGTGATCTACGTGCACGGTTACAACACCGACGGGAAGGGCAGCGACTGCGGCATCTGGTCCGACATGCGCGCCTTCACGACCGGCAACGGGTTCACCGGGCCGCAGGTGACGCTGAAGTACTACTACAACGACCTCAACTGCGGTGTCGACTTGAACAACTACGGCTCGCAGAGCACTCACTTCCCCGGCGGCCAGGTCAACGGCCAGAACTCCACCGGCACGGACATCAGGCACATCGCCTACCAGTTCGCCTGGTACGTCCACGACACCTACACCTCGAAGGGCCAGAACGTCGGCGTTGTGGGTCACTCCATGGGCGGTCTGGTCATCCGCTACGCCCTCTACCGCGTGGCGGCCGGTGACCCCGACTTCCCACCGTCGCTGCTGATCAGCAACATCGTCAACTTCGGGTCACCCCACAGCGGTGCGAACATCGCCGCAGTGTGCGCGGCGTCCAACGTCGAATGCACCGAGATGACCCCCGGCTCGGCCTTCCTCGGCGACCTCAACGCGAACGGGCAGAACCCGCAGGCCACCGGCGGCACCGACTGGACCCTCATGGGCTCGGACTTCGACACCACGGTCGCTGATGACTCGGCCACATCGATGACGGCCAACCACGAGGTCCGCTACGCCAGCAGCAACCTCATCGGTCACAGCGACTTCTACCGCAAGACCCGGACGACGCGCGACGCCAACCTCTCCTACAGCGACCACGGATCGGCCTACACCTCCACGACCAGCGGCGAGTGGAGCGTGCTCCGCGCCCACGAGGCCCTGTCGGGCGCCGGTTACTGAGTGCGGTCGGAGATGAGTTGCCCGCCGGTCGCCCAATGGTCGGCGGGCACCTCTTCGATCATCACCCAGATGCCTTCGCGGTTGCCACCGCACGTCTCGACGAAGGCGTCGGTGACCTTCTCCGCCAGAGCGCGCTTCTGCTCTTCTGTGCGGCCGGGTGTCATCGAAACCTTGATCAGCGGCATGTCACTCCCACCTAAAAGGCCGGCCACGGGATGGCGGGCCAGTCCGAGGACGGTTCCGGGTACACGTTCGCCATGAGCAGCTTGTCGGTGCGCTCCACCACGGCGCGCACCTCGGCGCGGGTCAGGTGCTCGTGCAAGGTCTCCCCCAACGAGCCGTCGAGCTCGGAGCGAAGCCGGCGCAGTCCCTCGGCCGCGTCCTCCGGGAGCGGCTCCCCGAGCCATCCCCACAGCACGGTGCGAAGCTTGTCCTCGGTGTGCAGGCAGATGCCGTGGTCGACGCCGTACACCTCGCCGTCCACCGCGTGCAACACGTGGCCACCCTTGCGATCGGCGTTGTTGACCACCACGTCCATCGCCGCCATCAACCGCATCCGCGGATGGTCGGCATGGGTGAGTACGGCAGGTTCCCCGTACCGGTCGTGCGCCCGCAGCACCGAGCGCCAGCCGTCCGGTACCTCCTCGATCGCGACGATGTCGACCAGCTCGTCGTCCTCGCGGGTGTCGATCCACAGCTGGACCATGCCCGGTCCGAACGGACCGGGCCGCAGCACGGTCGGCGGCACCAGCCCGAAGCCGGCCGCCTCGGAGATCAGGTACGTCGCGACCTCACGGCCGGCGAGGGTGCCGTGGGGGAAGTCCCACAGCGGGCGCTCGCCGCGCACCGGCTTGTAGACGCATTGCGCGGTCATGCCGTCGAGCGTGATGGAGCAGAAAAGTGTGGCATTGGAGGCGTCGACGAGTCGGCCCTCCACCTCGATCCGACCTCGGGTGAGCAGGTCGCGAACGCCCGGATCGTCTGACAGCACGTGCGGCTCAACCGTCTTCGGAGCGCCGGTAGCCGTTCTGCCGCGGGCAGATGTGGCCCTCCGGGTCCAACGGCTCAGCGCACAGCGGGCACGGCTTGCGACCGGCGTTCACGACGCGGTCCGCGCGCTCGGCGAAGGCCCTCGCCTCGACCGGGCTGAGGAAGACCCGGACCGCGTCCGGCCCTTCCTCGGTGTCGTCGAGCACGACCGCCTCGTCGATCTCCTCCTCGGTGATCGCGAGCAGTTCGATCACCACGGCGCGGGACTCGGCGTCCCAGCCGAGTCCCATGGTGCCGACCTTGAACTCCTCCTCGACCGGTACCTCGAGAGGCTCGGTGTCGCGCAGGTCGGCGGGAACGTCCTCGGGGACCTCCGCACCGAACCTGCGGTGCACCTCCTCCAGCAACGAGCCGATGCGCTCGGCGAGGACGGCGACCTGCTGCTTCTCCAGCGCGACGCTCACCATCCGGGCCTCCTCCGAGGCCTGGAGGTAGAAAATGCGGTCGCCAGGTTGCCCGACAGTTCCGGCGACGAAACGGTCGGGCTGACGGAAGACGTGAATGACGCGTGCCATGGCACCACCGACCCTAGGCCAACGCGCAGTGATCGGCAGGACCTCCCCCTCATTCTCCCGCGCGTATAGGGTCGCCACGTGGTGAAGATCGCTCCGTACGGCACTTGGACGTCCCCGATCGGCTCGGCTGAGGCCGCGTCGGCAGGCGGTGGCCTGCAGTGGGTTGACCTGCATCGGAACGAGGTGTGGTGGGCTGAGAGCCGTCCCACCGAGGGCGGCCGGGTCGCGCTGGTGCGCAACGGTGAGGACCTGCTGCCCGCTCCGTGGAACGTGCGCAACCGCGTCCACGAGTACGGAGGGCGCCCGTGGGTGGTGCTCGCCACGCCGGACGGCGACCGAGTCGCGTTCACCAACTGGGACGACCAGCGCGTCCACCTGTTCGATCCCGACGACCCGCGGCCGACTCCGATCAGTCCCGATCCTGTGCGCCACCACGGTTTTCGCTACGCCGACCTGACCGCCGGCCCGGACCATCGCGAGGTGTGGTGCGTCCGGGAGACGATCACGGGGGACGCCCGCACCGACGTGCGGCGCGAGCTCGTGGCTCTGCCGCTCGACGGTTCCGAGCCTCGGGTGCTGGCGGCGAGCCACCACTTCATGACCGGGCCGAAGCTCAGCCCCGACGGCCGGCGGCTGGCCTGGATCGGGTGGAATCACCCGCAGATGCCCTGGGACGGCACGGAACTCTGCGTCGCCGAACTCGACGAGCACGGCGTGGCGGGCCCGCACCGCGTCGTCGCCGGCGGTCCCACCGAGTCGGTCTGCCAGGTCGAGTGGGAGAGCGACGAGACGTTGCTGGCGCTGAGCGACCCGGACGGCTGGTGGAACCTGTTCCGCATCGGGCTCGACGGTTCGAGCAAGAACCTCGCGCCGTGCCGGGAGGAACTCGGCGGTCCGATGTGGCGCTTGGGCAACCGTTGGTTCGCCGTGCTGGCCCCCGGCCGGTACCTGGTGCTGCGGGCAGGGCGGCTGGCGGTGCTGGACGAGCGCAGCGCCACCGTGACCGATGTGGACGTCGACCTGCCGGTGTGGTCGCCGAACCTCGCCGTGCACGACGGCGTGGTCGTGAGCGGCGCGGCCGGTCCCACCAGCGAAGCCGCGGCGGTGCGGTTGGACCTGTCCAACGGGGAGCTCACCGAGCTCACCTCGCAGCCTGCCGGACTGCCGGACGCCGCGTACCTGCCGATCCCGCACGAGCGGGTCTTCACCGGACCGGACGGTCAGGAGGTCCCGGCCTACGTCTACCCGCCGACCAACCCGGACTTCGCGGCGCCGCAGGGGGAGCTGCCGCCCTACGTCGTGCACGTGCACGGTGGTCCGACGGGGCGCGCGGTGCCCACGCTGGACGTGGACGTCGCCTTCTTCACCAGCCGCGGCATCGGCGTGGTGGCGGTGAACTACGGCGGCTCCACCGGCTACGGCCGGGAGTTCCGCGAGCGGCTGCGTGAGCAGTGGGGCGTCGTGGACGTCAACGACTGCGCTGCGGTCGCGCAGGCCCTGGCCGACGAGGGCACCGCCGACCGTGATCGGCTGGGCATCCGCGGCGGCAGCGCGGGCGGCTGGACCTCGGCCGCGTCGATGACGTCGGTGAGCACCTACCGCTGCGGCATGGTGGCGTTCCCGATCCTCGACCTGGTCGGCTGGACCGGTGAGGGCGGCGAGACGCACGACTTCGAGTCCCGGTACGTCGAGGGGCTCGTCGGGCCGTACCCGGCGGCCGCGGACCGGTACGCCGAGCGGTCGCCGAGCAACCGCGTCGATCGCCTCGCAGGGCCCGTCCTGCTCCTGCAGGGACTCGAGGACGAGATCTGCCCACCGGAGCAGGCCGACCGGTTCGTCGCGAGCCTCGACGGCTCGGGCATCCCGCACGCCTACCTCACGTTCGAAGGCGAGCAGCACGGCTTCCGCAAGGCGGAGACCATCCGCGCCGCCCTGGAAGCGGAACTGTCGTTCTACGGCCAGGTGTTCGGCTTCGAGCCGGAGGGTGTGCCGGTGCTGGGGCTGCGCCGGTGACCCTCGTGCGCCCGAAGCGCCTGCGTGCGGGCGATCGGGTCGCGCTCGTCTCACCGGCCGGGCCCACGCCTCCCGAATTGCTGGACCAGGGTGTCGCGGTGCTGCGGTCGTGGGGTCTCGACGTGGAGGTGGCGCCGCACGCGCGAGACCTGCACCCGGCGCTTCCGTACCTGGCCGGCACCGATGCCGACCGGGCGCAGGATCTGCATGACGCCTGGTGCGACCCGGAGGTCCGCGCGGTGGTGTGCGTGCGCGGCGGCTACGGCTGCCTCCGCATGCTCGACCACGTCGACTGGTCTTCCCTGGCCGCCGCCGAGCCCACGGTGTTCGCCGGTTCCAGCGACGTGACGGCCCTGCACGCGGAATTCGCCGCGCGGCTCGGGGTGGCGACGTTGTTCTCGCCCATGGCCGGCACCAACGCGTTCGTGGCGGACCCCGCGGCGCAGGAGCACCTGCGGCGGACGCTGTTCGAGCCCGAGAACGTGCGGACGCTGACCCGGCCGTCCGCGGTGACCGTCGTCCCCGGCAAGGCACGAGGGATCACCGTCGGTGGCAACGCGAGCCTCGTCGTGTCGGCGCTGGGTGCACGGCACGAACCACCTCCTCCGGACGGCGCGATCGTGCTGCTGGAGGACATCTCCGAGGAGCCCTACCGGCTCGACCGGATCCTGACGCAGTTGTTGCGCAGCGGCTGGTTCAACGGCGTCGCGGGGATCGCGCTCGGCTCCTGGGTCGGTTGCGGCCGCCCGGAGGAGACTCAGGCCGTGCTGGCCGACCTCCTCGGGGGCCTGGGCGTGCCCGTCGTGGGAGAGCTGGGCTTCGGGCACTGCCCCGAACAGCTCACGATGCCGCTCGGCGTCGAGGTTGAACTCGACGCCGACGCCCGCACTCTCACCGTCCTCGAACCGGCGCTGACGTGACCTCCTGGCCGCGGTGTTGTCGCCTCCGGACGTGCCGATGCACACCCGTCCGGAGTGGACGATCGGTGAACTGTGATCGTCCACTCCGGACGGGTGTGAGTCGGCCTGCACCAACGTGCCTGTTCGTCGCACTCAGCCGTCGTAGTCGACGTCCAAGCGCGAACTGGTGGGCCTGGTCTGGCAGGTGAGCACGTAGCCGGCCGCCACCTCGGCGTCGTCGAGCACGTAGTTGAGTTCCATCTCGCCGGTACCGCGCACCACCCTCGCCCGGCACGTACCGCACGCTCCGCCCATGCACGCGTAAGGGGCGTCGAGGCCGGCGCGCAACGCCGCCTCCAGCACGGACTCCTCCCCCGTGCTGGCCACCGATGCTGATCGGCCGCCGGCCGTCGCGGAGATCGTGCTCGCGACTCCCGATGCGGGTCGGTCGGCGCTGTCGGTGTGGAACAGCTCGAAGTGAACGGTCTGTCCGTCGAGCACCTCGCGGGCTTGCTCGACCAAGCCCTGCGGGCCGCACAGGAACCATTCGTCCACACCGTCGGGCGGCAGTGCGGTCAGGTCGACGCGCCCGTGGACCACACGCAGCCGGCCTTCGAAGTGCCGCTCGAGCATGTCCAGCTCGTCGGCGAACATGGTCGAGGCAGCGTCACGGTTGCCGTAGAACAGGGTGAAGCGGCTGTCCTCCTCGACCGCGAGCGCGGTGCTGAGCATCGAGATGATCGGGGTGATGCCGCTGCCCGCCGCGATGCCGGCGTAATGCCTGACGTGGCCCGCCTTCGGCACGAGCGTGAACCGCCCGGCCGGCGGCATCACCTCCAGCACGTCACCGGTTCGGAGTTCACCGGTCAGGTAGCCGGACATCGCACCGTTGTCCACCCGCTTCACCGCGATGCGCAGGAGATCCGAGGCCGCCGACGTACAGATCGAGTACGTGCGACGGACCTCGCCGCGCCGCAGGGTCACGTGCTGGCCCGGCAGGAACCGGAAGGTCTCCCGCAATTCGGCGGGCACGTCGAAGGTGATGGAGACGCTCTCCGCGGTGAGCGACCGGACCTCGGACACCGTGAGCGGGTAGAACTTCGACTCGGCCTTGTCGGTGGCGTCGAAGAACGAGGCGGTGAGCTTGCGCCACGCCCGGTACTCCGAAGCCGTGAGCTCGCGACCCCACGCGGTCGAGATGGGCACGTCACGGGTGAGGTAGGCGTCGCGATTGCGTTGCCACGCCTGGATGTAGCGGTAGAACGGGATGGCCGGATGCAGATGGTGAACCAGGTGGTAGTTCTGGTAGAGCATCACCGGCGTGAGCAGCCATTCCATGCCGACACGTACGCGAGTGGCCCGGAAGCGGTTCTGCGCGGCGGTCTCCGGCAGACCGTGGTGCGGCAGCCAGTCGAACCACCAGGCGAGCACGCCGAGGCCGATGCGCTGCGGGATCAGGTAGACGACCACGAGTTCCCACCCGTGACCGGTCGCGATGGCGGCCGTGAAGCCGACGACCGTCAGCGCCATCAATGCGAGCGTCTCCCGCACCTCCGAGCGCGGACGGTTCTTCATGCGCGGCACGTAGAAGCGCGCGTACCAGCCGTCGATGGTCAGCCACCGGTACGGCAGCTGCCACCAGGGACCGTGGCTGGTCCAGGCGTCCGGGTCGGTGTCGATGGCCTCGTTGGTGTTGCGGTGGTGC
>DASYMV010000161.1:0-5757 GCA_036008865.1 Pseudonocardiaceae bacterium
CGAGTTGCCCCTCGGGCAAGTCCGGATGAGTCCGGTAAAGATGATCGGTGACCACGAGCCCGAGGACGGCGTCACCGAGGAACTCGAGCCGCTCGTTCGGCGGGAGCCCGCCGTTCTCGTACGCGTACGACCGATGCGTCAACGCGAGCTCGAGGAGCTCGGCGTCCAGTTGGACGCCGAGCGCTTCGAGCAACGGAGCGCGGTCAGTGGACTGACCACGCGACGACCTACCCCCCACGGTGTGCAGCTACCCCAATCAGGAGATCAGGCCGGCTGGACGACCTGGCGGCCGTCGTACTGGCCACAGGCGGGGCAGGCCACGTGCTGCGGCTTCGGCTGGCGGCAGGCCTTGTTGGAGCAAGCCACCAGGTGCACGGCAGCGGTCTTCCACTGGGCGCGGCGTGAGCGCGTGTTGGAGCGCGACATCTTCCGCTTCGGGACGGCCACGACTAGTTCTCCTCCGAGTTGTCACGATCCTCGCCGAACCGCTTCTTCAGTGCGGCCCAACGAGGGTCAATCGTCTCATGCCCGTGGTCGGGCCCGAGCTCCGCCAGCTTGCCTCCGCACTGGGAACACAGTCCCCGGCAGTCCGGCGAGCACAGCGGTACCTGAGGCAGCGCGAGCACGATCGCGTCGCGCACCACAGGCTCGAGGTCGATCAGGTCGTCGACGATCCGACTGACCTCGTCTTCGTCAGTGGTGGCCTCGGTGGTGCTGTACGGGTAAGCGAACAGCTCCATCAGGTTCACCTCGACCTCGCTGGACACCGGTTCGAGGCAGCGCGAGCATTCGCCAACGGCGACCGTCCTCGCGGTTCCGGAGACCAGAACGCCTTCCACGACCGATTCCAGCAGCAGGTCCAGATCTACTTCCCCGCCTTCTGGCACCGCGATCACGCCTTCGAGCCCCACGCCCTCGGCCGGCACGGCCCTGTGCAGGGCGCGGCTGGAGCCCGCTCTACGGCCGAGGTCCCTGGTGTCGATGATCCAGGGCCCGGCTGCTGCGGGACGCGCGGAGGCGTGACGATGCTCAGACATGATGTGGTGTTGCTGGCGGGGGACCTACCACGGCCAGCCGGTCCAGAGTACGGGACAACCGGGCCGGTAGTGAAATCGGCTGGTGGTTGACGGGCCCGACCACCTAATCGTGGTAGTCGAACGGCGCGGCCACGCTGGCGACAGCGGGGCCGCGCAGGTGCGAGCGCCCCTTGCCGACGCTGCGCAGCGTGTGCGCGAGCAGGTCCTCGAAATCAGCGAGCTTGCTGTCCACGTAGGCGTCGCACTCGCTGCGCAGACGGATGGCCTCGGACTGCGCCGCGTCGAGGATGCGGGTGGACTCGGCGTGCGCCGCCTGAACCACCTCGGTCTGGTCCACCAGCCGTACCTGCTCGGCACGCCCCTCTTCGAGGGCGCGCTCGTAGTTGGCCCGGCCCGCCTGCACCATGCGCTCGGCCTCGGAGTGCGCACGGCCGACCAGTTCCTCGTACTCCTGCCTACCCGCCGCGATGGTGCGTTCCGCCTGGTCCTCGGCTTCCGCGACCATGCGCTCGGCACGGGTGCGCGCCTCGGAGAGCATCCGCTCCGCTTCGGCCTGCGCCTCGGCCACCATGCGCTCGGCGTCGGAGCGGGCCTTGCTGATGCCGGTCTCGGCCTCGTGCTTCGCCTTGCCGACCAGCTCGTCGCGGTGGTCGAGCACGTCCTGCGCGTCGTCGAGCTCGGCGGGGATGGAGTCGCGCACGTCGTCCAGCAGTTCGAGGACGTCCCCGCGGGGCACGACGCAACCCGAGGTCATGGGAACTCCGCGAGCTTCCTCGACGATCGTGACGAGTTCGTCGAGGGCCTCGAACACCCGGTACACGTCACACTCCTCGCCCGACGGCCAATACCCGCACAGTGTGCCCTGCCGATCACTCCGGTGCGGGGAGATCGGCAGGGCGTGTCTGCTCACCACGGGCATCCGCCCGTCACTACCTGTTGATGTCGACCAGCTGGAAACTCGCGTAGTGGTCGCCGGTGTAGAAGTGCTCACCGCCGGAGCCGGTCACGATGCGGCGGGCGCCGCGCGTGGAGCTACCAGGGGTTTTGACGGTGTACTCCTTGTAGTAACCGGTCGCGCAGGCCGGGAGGATCTTCTCCCGGTTGCCGAACGTCTGACCGTCCTGGGAATAGGGGTAGGGGCCGCCCTGGTGGATCAGCGCAACGGTGTCCGTCGCCTGCGGGGGCAGGCTGGACAGTGCCACCACCTGGAAGCCGGAGGTGTCACCGCAGGAGGCCTGAAGCGCCGTGACCGGTGCGGACGCCGTCTCCGCAGGCGCGGAGGTGGCGAGTCCGACAGAGCCGAGCAGGGCGATCAGCAGGGCGAGCAACGTCTTCGCGGTGCGCGATGTGATCTGGCTCATGTGAGCGAACGGTAACCGCAAAGCATGATCCACAGACAACCTTGACATTAACCGGCAGTGACAGATCGGGTGCGAGCTGTTCACGGTCAGGCGAGCACGGCAGGACACCGCAGGGCGACGCCCATCGCTACAGCGGGCAGCAGAGCTTCACGTCGAGCCACGCGGCGTGAAGCTTCCACGGGGTCGCGGGTCAGCGGGTCTCGGCGAGGCGCTGCATCAGGCGCTGCTCGATCGGCGCCGGCAGCAGGGTGGAAACGTCGCCGCCGTAGGTGGCGACCTCCTTGACCAGTGAGCTGGCCAGGTAGCTGTAGAGCGGATTGGTCGGCATGAAGAGCGTGTCCACGCCGGAGAGCTGGTGGTTCATCTGCGCCATCTGCAGCTCGTAGTCGTAGTCGCTGACGGCGCGCAGGCCCTTCACGATCGCCTGGATCCCGTGCTCACGGCAGTAGTCGACGAGCAGTCCGTGCCAGGAGTCGATCCGCACGTTGGGCCACTGGGCGGTGACGTCGCGCAACATGTCGATGCGCTCCTCGACCGAGAACAGCGTGCGCTTGTTCTTGTTGATGAGGACGGCGACGACGACCTCGTCGAAGAGCTTGGCCGCTCTCTCCACGATGTCCAGGTGGCCGTTGGTGACCGGGTCGTACGAGCCGGGGACGACAGCGCGCCTCATGGGTTCGGACGGTAGCACCCGAACGGACGACGCCAGACACGTGCGTGGCGCTCATCACCCGTCCGCCGCACGGCGCACCGCCCAGTACAGCGCGGTGTCGCCGTAACGCTTGCTGCGCAACGATTCCAAGTCACGAGGCCAGGTAGGTTCGGCGCTGCGGGAGGCCCGTTCGACGATGACCACCGCGTCAGGCGCCATCCAGCCGTTGCCCGACAACCCGAGCAGCACCTTCGCCAGCTCGTCGTCCGTGACCGCGTACGGCGGGTCGGCGAAGACCACGTCGTAGGGCTCGGGCGGGGACTCGGCAACGGCGCCCTCCACGGTGCGCTGCACGACCTGCGCGCCTGGCAGACCCACGTGACCGGCGTTGCGGCGCAGCACGTCGACGGCGCGCCGGTCGGACTCGACGAACAAGGCGTGGGAGGCGCCCCTGGAGAGCGCTTCGAGGCCGAGCGCGCCCGAGCCCGCGTAGAGATCGAGCACTCGGGCGCCGTCGAGGTCGACGACGACCTCCAGCGAGCTGAACAACGCCTCGCGCACCCGGTCGGAGGTCGGTCGGGTGCCCCGTGGCGGGACTTGCAGGCGACGTCCGCCGGCAGCGCCGGCCACGATCCTTGTCACCTGCTCATCGTCCCAGGTGCGCTCGGCCGTTGACGGCCGTCACCCCGTCAGGGCCTGCCCGACCGCTTCGAGCAGCGGGACGAGGAGTCGCAGCTCCTCCGGGTCGTCGGTGACGCATTCGGTGATCCCCGCTCCGATGACCGGCGCGGCCTCCGCGATCGCACGGACCGCGGCCGCCACCTCCGCCACGCGCAGTCCGTCCGGCTCGGGGCAGTTCGTTCCGGCGAACTCCGCCGGGTCCAGCACGTCGAGGCCGATGTGCAGGTACACCTCGTCCGGGTCCATCTCCAGCACCGACGAACTCACCATCACGCTGCGTCGGGCGGCGTGCACCGGCAGGTGCCGGACGTGGCCCTGCCACACGAGCGGCCACTCGCCGCGGTCCAGCGCCCGCGCGCCGAACAGCGCGGCCCGACCGCGACCGATCCGGGGGTCGGCCGCCAGCGCCGTGTCGCCACCGCCCATCGCCGCGCGCAGCACCATGCCGTGGAACGCACCTGACGGGGAGGTTTCCGGGGTGTTGAGGTCCGCGTGGGCGTCGAACCACGCCACGCCCAGCGTGCGTCCGAACCTCTCGCGTGCGTGCCGCAACGGTGCGAGCTCCACACCGCAGTCACCGCCGACGGTGAGCACCGGGCCACGAGCGGGCAGCAGCGCGGCGAGCTGCTCAGCACGATTGGCCAGCAGGACGTCGCGGTTCGCGACACCGTCGACGGTGGCCGAACCGTGCTCGGCCACGGGCACCGGCCGCACGTCCACGCCGAGCACCTCACCGGCGAGCTTGGCCAATGCCCGGCCGCCGGAGGACAACTGCACTGCCGTCGCCCCCAGCGCGCCCTGGTGCTGGGGGACGGAATGGATCTCCATCAGGCCAGAGTCTGCCACCAGCCGTCGACGCCCGGCGGGTCGTCTACGTCGATGCGCTCGCCCGGCCGCGGCACGGCGAGGGGAACGTCGCGCTCCTTGGCCTCCCGCCACACGCGGTCCACCGGCTCGGACCAGTCGTGCAGCGCGAGGTTGAACGTCGCCCAGTGCACCGGGACGAGCAGGCCGCCTTGGACGTCGAGGTGAGCCTGCACGCCCTCCTCCGGCGTCATGTGGATGTCCGGCCAGCCCTCGCCGTACGCCCCGATCTGGACCAGTGACACGTCGAACGGCCCGTGCCGTTCGCCGATCCGGGTGTAGCCGGCGAAGTAACCGGTGTCCCCGGTGTAGAACACGCGTCGCCCGCCTCCGGCGATCACCCAGGACGCCCAGAGCGTGTTGTCGCGGGTGAACGCGCGGCCGGAGAAGTGCTGTGCCGCGGTCGCGGTCAGCGTCAGGCCGCCGACCTCGTGGCTCTCGTCCCAGCCCAGCTCGACGATTCGATCAGCGGGCACGTCCCAGCGCTCCAGGTGTGCCCCGATGCCCAGGGGAACGACGAACGGGGCGCTCTGGGTTCGCGTGAGCGTGCGGACCGTCGCCATGTCGAGGTGGTCGTAGTGGTCGTGCGAGATGACGATCGCCGTCAGCGGCGGGATCTCGTCCAGCGAGTGGGGCGGCGGGTGCATCCGGCGCGGCCCGATCAGTGATGACGGCGAGCAGCGGTCGCTCCACACCGGGTCGAGCAGCACCGCCGCGCCGTCGATCTCGACGAGCGTGGACGCGTGGCCGTACCAGGTGATGTGCAATCCGTCGGTGCTGCCGTCCACCTTGCCGACGAGTGGCACCGGGCCTCTCGGGTGCCGTTGCTGTTTGCCGAGGACCATGTCGCGCAGCGTGTCCTTGCCGCTGCCGGGCGGCAAGGTGCGGGTTGGCTCGGGGTTGCGGAACGTGCCGTCCCGGAACTGCGGGGACCGGCGCATCCGGGCGATGTCGGGTTTCCCGCCGAGCGCGGCGCGCACGTCGCGCAGCACCCACCCGGCCGCCGCCATGCCGACCAGCGGTGCGAGCAATCGGCGAATCATCAGATCTCCGTTCGTCACTCGAGAACAGCAACGTTGGAGGACTACCCATCGTTCCGGGACTTAGCTGACCCGATTCGGCACTTGTCGGCGTGCGGACGCGGCGAGGGGTGTTCCGGCCC
>DASYMV010000162.1:0-7296 GCA_036008865.1 Pseudonocardiaceae bacterium
CTCGCTGAGCGACCACGACCGCTCACTGATCCAGGCCATGCTGCACAGCTCGGACGACGGCGCGGCCGACGAGTTGTGGTACCGCTACGCGGGCGAGGACCACATGGCGTTCAACGACGACTTCCCGCGCTACGGCCTCACCTCGCTGCAGCCGCAGAAGGGGTTCAGCAAGTTCTACCCGTACTGGGGATTCCAGAAGTGCACGGCGGACGACCTGGACCGGTTGATCAACTACGTGCTGACGCAGTTGCCCGCCGACGACCGGAGCTACGTCGTCGAGCAGCTGCGCACCGTGGGCCCCGAGCAGCAGTGGGGCGTCTGGGGAGCCGGGCCCGCCGCCCGCCCCGGCAACAAGGACGGATGGTCCGAGGAGCAGGGTGGCTGGGTGATGAACACCGTCGGCTTCGTCGGCCCCGGCGAGCGCTACACCCTCAGCGTGATGAACGCACTCGGCGGCGAGGGCGGCTATCAGGAAGGGCGCGACACCGACTCCGAGGTCGCGAGGCTCCTGTTCGCAGGCCGGTTCTGAGCCGGCCCCGCACGCCGAGTCCGGTCGTCTGCGACGTGGCTGCCAGCGCGATCACGACGCCCACGCGGCGCAGGCCCTTGTCACGTGCGTCATCGTGGTTCACCCTCCCGTCAGCCCGCGGTCTGTCCGGCGCCGCCACGAGGCGCCACGCCGGGCTGCATCTGCGCGTCGCCGCGGTCGGAGATCGAAGCGGCCTTGGGCGTCCCGCTGTCCGTGGTGGCCACGACGGTGACGGTGTCACCGGTGGCGATGCTGGTGACGGTGGCCGTTGCGGCGTTCGGGCCGCCGCCACTGATCACGGTGCTCGAGTCGACGGTGTAGGTCCTGGTGTAGCCGTCGGTGCTCTTGACCGTGATGGACGCCGGGCTCACCTCGGTGACCGAGCCGGTCTGGAACTCGCCGTGCGCGGTGTTGCCGAACGCGCCCATCCCCCGGCCGGCCGAGCCACCGCCCGGACCACCGGGGAAACCGCCCCGTCCATCCTGCTGGGTGCTGCTCGTGGTGCCGTTGGCCGCGTAGATGGCCGTGCCACCGGCCGCGGCGATTCCCACCGCGACGGCCACGGCGGCGACGGTCTTGCGGCCGGACCAGCGCGGACCCGGCGCGTCGGCCGGCTGCGGGGCACCCCAGGCCGGCTGTTCCTGAGGTGGCGTCACAGGCTCAGGTCGGCCAATCACGTTCTGGTCGGTCTCGCTCACAGTGGTCCTCCTGTGGATCAGGCGGGCGTTCGCTCGCCGCGCCGTGATGGCCACGGTGGTGTGCAAGTCTGTGCGTGCGCTGTGCGCTTCGTTGGCGGCCGCTGTGATCCGACGACGAGCCGCGCCACTTCACAGGTGATGCACAGGGTCCGCACAGGATCGGCTCAACAGGCTCCTCCACCTTGGAGGCATGCGTGCCGTGACGACCTCTGCGAAAGCCGAACTGCGCCGCCCCGACGGACAGGCGGTGCGGGTCCTCGTCGTGGACGACGAGTCCACCCTCGCCGAGTTGATGTCGATGGCACTTCGGATGGAGGGCTGGGAGGTGAGCACCGCGCTGGACGGCACGAACGCGGTGCGCACGGCGCGCGAGTTCCGGCCGGACGCCGTCGTCCTGGACATCATGCTGCCCGACTTCGACGGTCTGGAGGTCCTGCGCCGCATGCGTGCGGACATGCCGAACCTGCCGGTGCTCTTCCTGACCGCCAAGGACGCGGTCGAGGACCGCATCGCAGGCCTGACGGCGGGCGGCGACGACTACGTCACCAAGCCGTTCAGCCTGGAGGAGGTCGTGCTGCGGTTGCGAGCGCTGATGCGCCGCACGGGCGTGACCGCGGCGACGGCGGGTGCGCAACTGGCGGTGGGTGACCTCACCCTCGACGAGGACACCCGCGAGGTCTACCGCGGTGGCGATCGCGTCGAGCTGACCGCGACCGAGTTCGAGCTGCTGCGGTTCCTCATGCGCAACCCGAAGCGGGTCCTGAGCAAGGCGCAGATCCTCGACCGGGTGTGGAGCTACGACTTCGGCGGACAGGCCAACATCGTGGAGCTCTACATCTCCTACCTGCGCAAGAAGATCGACGCAGGGCGTCGGCCGATGATTCACACGATGAGGGGCGCGGGCTATGTCATCAGGCCGGCCTCGTAGCTGGAGACCGTCCGGCTGGTCGCTTCGCGCCCGGTTGGTAGCCGAGCAGATAGTGCTGCTCGCGGTCGTGTGCCTCATCGTCGGTGTGGTCACGGTGCTGTCGCTGCGCACTTTTCAGTACGGACAGCTGGACTCCCAGCTCGAGCACGCGGCGAGCAGGGCCGCGCAGTCCGTCGTCGGCGACCGACCGCCGCCGACGGGTGTTCCACGCAGGGGTGATCCGCTCGGTGCTCCGGGCCAGGGTCCGGGCACGTTCTTCGGAAAGATCCAGAACGGCGTGGTCGTCGACGCCGTCAGGCTCACCCCGCGCGACGCGCGACGCGAAGAACTCCCGGTGAACCAGCGCGACGTCCTCAAGACGCTGCCGGTCGACTCGAAAGCGCACACCCTCACCCTGGGCGACCTCGGTGACTACCGGTTGGTCGCCGCACGCAGCACCGACGGTGACGTGCTGGTCACGGGGCTTCCACTCGGGGACGTGAACAACACGCTGACCAAGCTCGGTGTCGTCCTGGGCGGCGTCGCGCTGGCCGGTCTGCTGGCGGCGGGGGTGGCGGGCGCGGTGATCGTACGACGCACCCTGCGGCCGCTGCAGCGGGTCGTCGCGACCGCGGGACGGGTGGCGGAGCTGCCGTTGCACCAGGGCGAGGTCGCGCTCGCGGTGCGGGTACCGGAGAAGGACACCGACCCGCACACCGAGGTCGGCCAGGTCGGCCTCGCGCTGAACCGGATGCTCGGGCACATCGGCAACGCGCTGGCCGCACGGCATGCGAGCGAGACGCGCGTGCGCCAGTTCGTCGCCGACGCGAGTCACGAGTTGCGCACTCCCCTCGCCGCCATCCGCGGTTACGCCGAGCTCACCCGGCGCACAGGGCACGAGGTGTCCCCGGAGATCGCGCACGCGATGAGGCGCGTCGAGTCCGAAGCGGAGCGGATGACGACGCTCGTGGAGGAACTGCTGCTGCTCGCGCGGCTCGATGCGGGACGGCCGTTGGAGTACACCCAGGTCGACCTCTCACGTCTGGTGCTCGACGCGGTCAGCGACGCACGGATCGCCGGCAGCGACCACAGCTGGCAGCTCCAACTGCCCGCCGAGCCGGTCACCGTGCCCGGCGACGAGGCGCGGCTGCACCAGGTCCTGGCGAACCTGCTGTCCAACGCCCGCACGCACACCCCGCCAGGCACGACGGTGACGACCGGCATCGTCGTGGCGCGGGACGCAGACGTGGAGCTGACGGTGACCGACAACGGTCCGGGCATTCCCGCGGACCTGCTCCCGGAGGTGTTCGAGCGCTTCGCCCGCGGCGACAGCTCGCGCTCACGCGCTGCGGGCAGCACCGGACTGGGGCTCTCGATCGTGGCGGCCGTGGTCGCGGCGCACCGCGGCACCGTGGACGTCATGAGCGAGCCGGGGCACACGGAGTTCACCGTGCGGCTGCCCGGCGACGTGCCCGTCTGACGGTCGCACAGGCCCGGTCGCACAGGCCTCACACAGCACGGGCACAGGAAACACACGGGCCGTGCCTCGAAGCTCGGGCGTCATGACCCTCGTCGCGACACCAGGCCCCACACCGGCGGAACAGGTCGTCCCCGACCGGAACACCGGTCCTCGCCGGGTGCGCCCGTCACTGCTGGCGCTGCTCGCCGGCACCGCGGTGCTGTACCTGTGGCGACTCGGCGACTCCGGCTGGGCCAACGCCTACTACTCGGCGGCGGCCCAGGCCGGGGCGCAGAGCTGGAAGGCGTTGTTCTTCGGCTCGACGGACGCGGCGAACTCCATCACCGTGGACAAGACTCCCGCGTCGATCTGGCTCATGGCGCTGTCCGCCCGGATCTTCGGGGTGAACCCGTGGAGCGTCCTCGTGCCGCAGGCTCTCGCCGGGGTGGCGAGCGTCGGTCTGCTGTACGCCGCGGTGCGGCGGTGGTTCTCGCCCGGCGCCGCACTGCTGTCCGGCGCGGTGCTCGCGCTGACGCCGGTGGCGGTGCTGATGTTCCGGTTCAACAACCCGGACGCGCTGCTGGTGCTGTTGATGGTCGCCGGCGCGTACTGCACCGTGCGGGCGACGGAGAACGCGAGCGCGCGCTGGTTGATGCTCGCCGGAGCGACCGTCGGTTTCGCGTTCCTCACCAAGATGCTGCAGGCCTTCCTCGTGCTGCCCGCATTCGCCGGGGTCTACCTCCTCGCGGCACCGGCGTCGCTGCGGCGCCGCGTCGGGCATCTGGCCGCCGCGCTCACCGCGGTGATCGTCTCCGCGGGTTGGTGGATCGCCGCCGTCGAGCTGTGGCCGTCGTCGTCGCGCCCGTTCATCGGCGGCTCGCAGGGAAACAGCGTGCTGGAACTCACGTTGGGCTACAACGGTTTCGGCAGGCTCACCGGAAACGAGGTGGGCAGCGTCGGCGGTTCCCCTGCCGGTGGGTGGGGTTCGACGGGCTGGAGCAGGTTGCTGGGCGGTGAGATGGGCAGCCAGATCGCCTGGTTGTTGCCCGCGGCCGTGGTGCTGCTCATGGCGGGGTTGTGGGTGTCGCGCGGGACGGCGCGCACGGATCGCACCCGTGCCGCGATGGTGCTGTGGGGTGGTTGGCTGGTCGTCACGGCAGGTGTCTTCAGCTGCATGAACGGGATCATCCACCCGTACTACACCGTCGCCCTGGCACCGGCCGTGGCGGCGCTCGTCGGCGTCGGTTCCGCCGTGCTGTGGCAGCGGCGGTCCGGCCTGGTCACCACCGCGACGCTCTCCGGTGCGCTCGGGCTGACCGGCCTGCAGTGCTGCCTGCTGCTCGTCCCCTACTCCTCCGCGCTCGCCGTCTTGGTGCTCATGACCGGACTGCTCGCCGCGGCGGGGATGTTCGCCGCGGGGAACCTACCCCGGCCGGTGACCCGGCTGCTCGTACCTGTGGCCCTGATCGCCGCCCTGACCGGACCGTTCACCTACTCGGTCGCCACCGCAGCGACCGCGCACAGCGGTGCGATCCCGTCAGCGGGACCAGCGAGCCTCGGGCGGTTCGGTCCAGGCGGCGGAGGTGCGTTCCGAGGTGGTGGGCGCGGCGGAGGCATGGTGGGCCTGTTGAACGCCACCACACCGGGGGCGGCGCTGACCGAACTGCTGACCCGTGCCGGGACGACCTGGGCAGCCGCAACCGTGGGCTCCAACAACGCCGCGGGTTACCAGCTCGCCGCGGGCGCACCGGTGATGGCGGTCGGCGGATTCAACGGCACCGATCCGGCTCCCACGCTCGCGCAGTTCCAGGATCTCGTCCGAAGTGGACGGATCCGCTACTTCCTCGGCGGAGCAGGCATGTCCGGCAACAGCGGTAGCGACGCGGCACAGCAGATCGCGAACTGGGTGGCACAGACCCGCACCGCGAGCACCGTGGACGGCGTGACCGTCTACGACCTCACCACCTGACCACGCTCACAGCCGGTGCACAGCGAAGACACACGACCGGCCAAGGCTCGGGCCCGATCGTCATCGACATGACGCTCACGACGCTGCGGCCAGGTGCCGGTCCCACCCCCACGGACACCGCCACACCAGTCCTCGACGTGGTGATCCCGGTCCACAACGAGGAGCGCGCTCTCTCCTCGTGCGTCCACCGGCTCCGTGCCGATCTGGCCCAGCGGTTCCCGTACCGCTTCCGCATCACCATCGCCGACAACGCGAGCACGGACGGCACCGCCTTGATCGCCGCCGAGCTCGCCGCCGAACTCGACGAGGTCACCGCGGTGCACCTGGAGCAGAAGGGCCGCGGACGTGCGCTGCACACCGTGTGGTCGGCGTCCGACGCACCGGTGCTCGCGTACATGGACGTCGACCTGTCGACGGATCTGGCCGCGCTCGCCCCGCTCGTCGCGCCGCTGATCTCCGGTCACTCGGACATCGCGATCGGCAGCAGACTCGCTCGTGGTGCCCGTGTCGTTCGCGGACCGAAGCGGGAGATCATCTCGCGCTGCTACAACTTGATCCTGCGGGGCACGCTCGCGGCGCAGTTCTCCGACGCCCAGTGCGGTTTCAAGGCGATCCGGGCGGACGTCGCCAAGCGTCTGCTGCCGCACGTCGTGGACACCGGGTGGTTCTTCGACACCGAACTGCTCGTGCTCGCCGAACGCGCCGGACTGCGCATCCACGAGGTCCCGGTGGACTGGGTCGACGACCCCGACAGCCGCGTCGACATCGTCGCGACGGCGATCGCGGACCTCAAGGGCGTCGCGAGACTGGGCCGGGCGCTCGCCACGGGCACGTTGCCGATCAGTGAGCTCCGCCGGCAACTGGGCCGGGAACCACTGGACGGTCACACTCCCGGCGTCCCGCCCGGTCTGCTGCGGCAGGTGGTGCGCTTCGCCGCCGTGGGCGCCGCGAGCACGCTCGCCTACCTGTTGCTGTTCGTCGCGCTGCGCACCGGGCTCGGTGCTCAGGGCGCGAACCTGGTGTCGCTGCTCGTCACCGCGTTCGCCAACACCGCCGCCAACCGGCGGTTCACCTTCGGCGTGCGCGGCAGGCCCGGAGCGTGCAGGCACCAGTTCGAAGGCCTCGTCGTCTTCGCTCTCGGTCTGGCGCTCACCAGCGGCTCACTCGCGGTGTTGCACCACTTCACGACGCCGGGACACATGAGTGAGCTCGTCGCGGTCGTCACGGCCAACCTGATCGCCACCGTGCTGCGGTTCCTGTTGTTCCGCAACTGGCTCTTCCGAGCCCACCGAGTCACCGCCTGACCAACCACACCGATCCTGGAGACCTGATCATGACCACGTCGACCGTGCCGGCACCACCCGCGCCGGTGGTAGTCGCAGCCGGGCGGCCCGCCGCCGCGAAGACCGGGCACTGGGCCGGGCTCGCGCTGTTCGTGCTGCTCGCTGGCGCGACCGCGCTGTACCTGTGGAACCTCACCGCATCGGGGTACGGCAACGGTTTCTACGCCGCGGCCACCCAGTCGGCCACGCGGAGTTGGAAGGCGTGGCTGTTCGGCTCGCTCGACTCGGGCAACGTGCTGACCGTCGACAAGCCCCCCGCGTTCCTGTGGATCAGCGGGCTCTTCGCTCGGGTGTTCGGCTTCTCGAGCTGGACCGTGCTGGCCCCGCAGGCGTTCGAGGGCGTCGCCGCCGTGGGATTGCTGTACGCCACGGTGAAGCGCGCGTCCGGTCC
>DASYMV010000163.1:0-2461 GCA_036008865.1 Pseudonocardiaceae bacterium
GCGTAGAAGTCCGCGACGTAGGTCTGCGCGTCCAGCACGCACGGGGTCGTGCCGACGTCGACGAGCGCAGCCTGGACCAGGCGACGGCTGAAGCCCTGGCCACGTGCCGCGCGGGCGGTGCACACCCGGCCGATGCGGAAGGTCCCGCCAGGCTCCTCCAGCAGGCGGAGGCAGGCCAGCAGGCCGGCGTCCTGCGACTCCAGCCAGAAGTGCCTCGTGGCCGGCTCGAGGTCGCGGCCGTCGAGGTCGAGGTAGACGCAGGACTGCTCGACCACGAACACCTCACTGCGCAAGCGGAGCAGCGCGTAGAGCTGTGCGGGAGTCAGGTCGGCGGACCACTGCCTGCGCAGGGTGGCCGGAAACGGTTGCGTGCGCACGTTTCCGTGGATAGCACGTCAGAACTGATCGCGATACGTCGCCAGTCTCGTGTAGATGCCGACCTGACCCGCTCGTGCGCAGCCGCGTCCGTAGGACACGACGCCCGCCAAACGGCCGCGAACGATCATCGGTCCGCCGGAGTCACCCTCACAGGCGTCCTTGCCGCCCTCGGGATGTCCCGCGCACACCATGGAGTCCGCGCGGTAGGAATCATCGGCCCGCGAGCAGTCGTGGTCGCTCTCGACAGGTACCGTGACCTCGCGCAACGTCGGTGACGGCGAAGCACCCTCGGAGGTGCGGCCCCAGCCGAGCACCCTCGCTCGGGTGCCCGGCGCATAGCTCGCGGTGTCGCCCGCGTCCACCAGGGGGATCGGTCGGTACGGCAACGACTCGGTGAGCGTCAGCACGGCGACGTCGGCACCTCCGGACACGTCGCGGAAGTCGGGATGGCGCCAGACCTTCACGACTCGAGCGGACACTCCGTCACCGGTGCGGAGGTCGGTGCGACCCGCGACGACGCGCATCCGATCGGCCTGCCGCAGCCGTGAACCGGCGATCGTGCGTTCGGTCACGCAGTGCGCGGCCGTCACGACCCTGTCCGGCGCGACGAGCGCCCCGCCGCAGAACAACTGGCCGGAGTCGGTGGTCAGCGCGACCGTCCACGGGTTGGCACCGGTGGTCGCCTCGGTGCCGCCCACGATCGCCCGGGCGGGTGATGCCGCGCCCAGCAGCGCGGCCACCACGAGGACTGAACACAGGGCACGGCTGGTCCGCACGGGGCAGAACCTCCTACGTCATCTGGATGTCCGTTGACGAACAGTAGTCGAGCGAATGCGTAGCGCGCACAGCGCCACCCGAGGATCGGAAGCCGAATAATCTGTTGTTAGAATCGACGCAGGCAGAAGGATTTACGGCTACTGGCCTAGATCACGACGATCTGTCCGGAAGGCAACGCGCATCGGAAGGGTTCCTCGTGCACTTGGACTTCGACCAGCTCCCGGCATACCTGCTCGCATGTCTCGTCGTGGTCCTGACTCCCGGTGTGGACGCCTTCCTCCTGCTGCGGACATCGATGCGTTCGGGAACGCGTGCCGGCCTGCTGACGCTGGCCGGCATCCACACGGCCGCGGCGGTGCAAGTAGGGCTGGTGATCTCCGGCCTCGGCGTGGTGCTCGCGCGCTACCCGGTGGCCCTGACCACGTTGCGCTGGGTGGGCGCCACCTACCTGCTCCACCTCGCGGTGTCGATCGCACGCAGCCTGCTGCGCCGACGTTCCGTCTCGGATCCGGAGGACGTGGTGGTGGTGAACCACCCCTTCCGGCGGGGCTTCGTGTGCAACATCACCAACCCGAAGATGCTGCTGTTCTCCCTGGCCTTCCTGCCGCAGTTCATCGGATCGGGCGACCCCGTCGCTCAGCTGGCGATGCTCGCGGTCGTTTTCCTCGCCCTCGCCGCGGCGTGGGAGCTGATGATCGTGCTCGCGGCGAGCACCGTCGCCGGGAAGCTGAGGCGTCCCGGCGTGACGACGGTGCTCGACGCGGTGTGCGCGGCGGTGTTCCTGACGATGTCGGTCGGCCTGGTGGTCTAGTTCGCGATCTGCTCGGCGATCACGTGCTGGTAGGTGGCGGCGCGGACGTAGACGCCGGGCTTGCCGGGACGAGCACACCCCTCACCCCACGACGTGACACCGACGAGCTTGCCACCCGCGACGAGCGGACCACCCGAGTCACCCTGACAGCTGTCGACGCCGCCGCTCGGCGCTCCCGCGCACACCATCTTGCCCGCGGCGTACTGCGGATACGCGGCAGCACACGTCGCGTCCGCGGCCAGGGGGACCTTCGCGCCGAGCAGGTACCGGGAGACGGCGCCGTTCTCGCCGGTGCGTCCCCAGCCGAGCACCTGCGCCGACGCACCGGTCGCGTACAGGTCGTGATCAGCCGGACCGGCGACGGGCAGCGGCCTGTACGGCAAGGCCTCCGCGAGCGTCAGGACCGCGACGTCCTCGCCCCGATCGGCGCTCACGTAGTCGGGGTGCACCCAGATGTCGACCGGCGTCACGACGACACCCTGCTTGCTCTGCTTG
>DASYMV010000164.1:0-3234 GCA_036008865.1 Pseudonocardiaceae bacterium
CCGCAGCTACGTGATCCTCACGGCAGGCTTCGGTGAGACCGGAGAGGAGGGGAGGCGTCGTGAGGAGGAGGTGGCAGCCTTCACCCTGCGCAACGGTCTGACCGTGCTGGGTCCCAACGGGAACGGGTACATCAACGCCGCGGGAGAGGTCACGCCGTACGGCCTGCCCATCCCCGCACCGTTGCTACCCGGTTCGGTGGGTGTCGTGCTGCAGAGCGGGGCCCTGGCCAGCTCAATCCTCGCCTTCGCGCAGGCGCGCAACATCGGCATCAGCCTGCTCACCTCGATGGGCAACGAGATGATGGTGTCGGTGACCGACGTTGTCGACTACCTGGTCGACGACCCGGCGACCAAGGTGATCGCGTTGTTCCTGGAGTCCGTCCGGCACCCGGCCGAGTTCGCCCGTGCGGTCCGGCGCGCCGCCAAGGCGGGCAAGCCGGTCGTCGCGCTGAAGATCGGGTCGAGCCAGCTCGCCTCCAACACGGCACAGGCGCACACCGGCGCACTGGTCGGCGATGACGACGTGATCGACGCCGCGTTCCGGCAGTTCGGCGTGATCCGGGTGCGCTCGCTCGAGGACCTGGTCATCACCGCCGGGCTGCTCGGTGAAGTCGGACCGTTACCGGGCAGGCGGCTCGGAGTGGTCACCCCGTCCGGCGGCGCGTCGGAGATCATCGCGGACCGGGCCGAGGACGAGAGGTTGGAACTACCACCGTTCGCACCCGAGACAGCCGCCAAGCTCAAGGCGATCCTGCCGGAGTTCGCCACCGTGCAGAACCCACTGGACGTGACGGGATACGTGGTCGTCGACCGGACCCTGCTCAGCCGGGCACTGGAGATCGTCGCGGAGGATCCCGGCATCGACGCGGTGATGCTGCTGTCCGACCTGCCGCGGATCCAGCCCCCGGATCCGGCGCTGACGTTGGCCTTCTACGAGGCCACAGCCGCGCGGATCCGGAACTCCCCGCGGCCGGTGGTCGTGGTCGGCAACGTGCTGACCGACGTCAGCGAGTTCGGGCGCACCGTGCAGCGGCAGACGAACTATCCGCACGTCGTCGGGGGTATCGAACACGGTATGTCCGCAATCGGTGCGGCGGTCAGGTGGTCGGAGACATTGCGTGCCGACGAGGGGCGGCTGCCGCTGCGCGCATCGGCCGCACCTGTCCTGATCGTCCGCGGCGAGACCACCGGTACCTGGGTCGAGCACCAGGCCGCCGCGTTGCTGGCGGACAACGGCCTGCCGGTCGTGCCTGCCGAACTCGCGCCCGACGAGGACACCGCGGTCGCCGCAGCCGAGGAATTCGGCTATCCGGTGGTGCTCAAGGCCGTCGCCGACGGGCTCGGCCACAAGAGCGACATCGGGGGCGTCCGGCTCGGCCTGACCAGTGCCGATGACGTGCGCAGCGCGCACCGGGAGGTGTGCGCCGCACTGCGCGCGCGTGGGGCCACCGGCATCAGCACGCTCGTGCAACCGCAGCGCACCGGTGGGGTCGAGCTTCTGGTCGGGGTGGTGCGAGACCCGGCGTGGGGGCTCACCCTGGCAGTGGGCCTAGGCGGCCTGTGGGTCGAGGTGTTGCGCGACTCCGCACTGCGTCTGTTGCCCGTCGGCCAGGCCGAGATTCGCCGGGCACTCGGCGAACTGCGCGGTGCCGACTTGCTTCGCGGCGCGCGTGGAGTCGAACCAGCCGACCTGGATGCACTGGCAGACGTCATAGCCGGGGTCGGGCGGCTTGCCGAGGGATTGGGAGACCGAATGGAATCGCTGGAGATCAACCCGCTGTTGGTGCGCGGCTCACGGATCGAGGCGCTGGACGCACTGGTCACCTGGCGCAGCTGACCCCGTGCTGCGCAGGTGTTGCAGGTTGGCCGCGATCGTGGCCTCCGCAACCCTGCGCAGCGCCGGATCGAGGCCCTCGTAGACGATCGCGGTGATCTCCGCGATCGAGATGGCTCCGGCTTGCAGCGCCCTGCGGATCTCGTCGATCCTGCGGTGCCGCGCGGCCAGCTTGCGGTCCAGTTCCCTCACCGGCTCGGTCACCGCGGGCCCGTGCCCTGGTAGCAGTACGTGCCCCGTGGAGGCGACCAGGCGACGCAGCCTGTGCAGCGAGGAGAGCATGTCGCCCACTCGGCCGCCCGGTGGCAACACCGCCGGTGTGCCGTTGCCCAGCACGGTGTCGCCGGTCAGCACCGCACGGTCTGCGGGCAGCAGGAATGAGACGGAGTCGGCGGTGTGTCCCGGAGTGGCGATCACCCCGATCTCCAACCGTCCCGCCCGGATCACCTCGCCGTCGGTGAGCGCGGCAGCGCCGAAGGACGGGTGAGCACCGCGGATGGCAGCTCCGGTCAGCTCGGCGAGTTCCTGGGCGCCGGATGCGTGGTCACCGTGCAGGTGGGTCAGCAGGATGGAGGCGATGCGCACGCCTTGCTGCTCGGCGGCGTTGAGCAGGTGGCCGAGGTGCCCACCGTCGCTGGGGCCGGGGTCCACCAGCACAGCCAGTTCGTCGCCAGGCTCGGCGAGCAACCACGAATTCGTGCCCTCGAAGGTCATCGGACCCGGATTGTCCGCCAGCACCAAGGTGGTGCGGGCTGTCGTGCGCAACGGTGATCCCGCCGTCGGCGGCGAGTTCTGCAAGGTCCACACCGCGTCCCCCACTCCCATTGGCCAGAAGTGGATTCTAGAACGTGGTTGCACCATGAGTAGGGATGGATTCGCCCGCGGCAGGAAGCGCTGCGCTGCCTCATTGGGGAACTATCAGTCGTGCGGCTCGACGATCGGGCCGTGGCTCCCTCGGTGAGCGTCAGGGACGGCCCCGTTGCCGCGCCATGCTGATGGCCAGTTTGAGTACTGCCGCCCCTGGCGCACCGAGGCCCCCAGACCGCGTTGGGGACACGCCCCACGAGGGCCGAGCAATGAGGAACCGGCGGCAGGGGTCTGGACACCCACAGGAGTCACCGCGTACTGCGAGGGGGCACCGGAGCGTGAAGTTCGTCGGATGGGACTGGGCCAGCGCCACCCACGACGTCACCGTGATCGACCAGACGGGACAGATCGTTGATCGGTGGGCGTGCGACCACACCGAACAGGGCTTGCCCGCAGCGCTCGAGCGACTCGGGCGCCAGGGACAACCGGCGGAACTGCCGGTCATCATCGAACGCACCAGCGGGCTGGTGATCGACCGGCTGTTGGACGCCAGGCATCCGGTCGTGCCGGTACACCCCACCGCGTTCCACGCC
>DASYMV010000165.1:0-20805 GCA_036008865.1 Pseudonocardiaceae bacterium
CATCTACTTCCTCCTCGGAGGCGTGATGGCGCTGGTGATCCGTGCCCAGCTCTTCGCGCCCGGGCTCGAGATCGTGGCGACGAAGGAGCAGTACAACCAGCTCTTCACCATGCACGGCACGATCATGCTCCTGCTCTACGCGACGCCCATCCTGTTCGGGTTCGCCAACTACGTCCTGCCGCTGCAGATCGGTGCCCCGGATGTGGCGTTCCCGCGATTGAACGCGTTCTCGTACTGGCTGTTCCTCTTCGGCGGGCTCACGGTGATGTTCGCCTTCGTGACGCCGGCGGGCGCGCCCGACTTCGGCTGGACCGCCTACACGCCGCTGTCGGACATCCGGTACAACCCCGGCGTCGGTGGGGACCTGTGGGTCATGGGGCTGGCGCTGAGCGGCCTCGGCACCATCCTCGGCGCGGTCAACATGACCACCACGATCTGCTGCCTGCGCGCACCGGGCATGACGATGTTCCGGATGCCCATCTTCACCTGGAACATCCTGGCCACCAGCGTGCTGATCCTCCTGGCCTTCCCCATCCTCACCGCCGCGTTGATGGGGCTGGAGGCGGACCGGCGCCTGGGCGCCCACGTGTTCGACCCCGCCAACGGCGGGGTCATCCTGTGGCAGCACCTGTTCTGGTTCTTCGGGCACCCCGAGGTCTACATCGTGGCGCTGCCGTTCTTCGGCATCGTCACCGAGGTGATACCGGTGTTCAGCCGGAAACCTCTCTTCGGCTACAAGGGGTTGGTGTTCGCGACCCTCGCCATCACCGCTCTCTCGGTGTCGGTGTGGGCGCACCACATGTTCGCCACCGGCGCGGTGCTGCTGCCGTTCTTCTCCATCATGACGTTCCTCATCGCGGTCCCCACGGGCATCAAGTTCTTCAACTGGATCGGCACGATGTGGAAGGGACAGATCACGTTGGAAAGCCCGATGCTGTTCAGCGTCGGCTTCCTCGTGACCTTCCTGCTGGGCGGGCTCACCGGTGTCCTGCTGGCCGCGCCGCCGATCGACTTCCACGTGCACGACACCTACTTCGTGGTCGCGCACTTCCACTACGTGCTGTTCGGCACGATCGTGTTCGCCACCTACGCCGGAATCTACTTCTGGTTCCCGAAGATGACCGGACGGATGCTGAACGAGCCGCTGGGCAAGCTGCACTTCTGGACCACGTTCATCGGTTTCCACATGACGTTCCTGGTCCAGCACTGGCTGGGTGCCAACGGCATGCCACGCAGGTACGCCGACTACCTGCCGACCGATCAGTTCACGACCCTCAACATGGTCTCGTCCATCGGTGCGTTCATCCTGGGCGCGTCGGTGATCCCGTTCGTGTGGAACGTCTTCCGCAGCTACCGCTTCGGCGACCCCGCTGAGGCGGACGACCCGTGGGGCTTCGGCAATTCGCTGGAGTGGGCGACGTCCTCACCGCCGCCGCGGCACAACTTCACCGAACTGCCTCGGATCCGGTCCGAGCGGCCCGCGTTCGAACTGCACTACCCGCACATGATCGAGCGGATGCGCAAGGAGGCGCACTTCACCCTGACAGGTGGGGGCAAGTCCACGGATGACCCCGACCAGGTCACCGACGAGGCGCTCGCCCCCACCGACCGCAGCACGCGGCACCGCTAGCGCGAGGAATGGGCAGCGCAGCACGGTCGGTCAGTGAGTACGACGTCGTGAGCGCAGGTAGTCGCTGACCACTGCCGCGCCGAGTCCGTCCTCACCGGGTGTCACCACACGGCCGCCACTTCGTCGCGCGACCACGTCGACGAAGGCCTTCAGCCGCTCGTCCTCACCGAGCATGAACACGGTGATGGTGGCGCCGAGCCTCGCCAAGCCGTCGACCTCGACCAGTGTCTTGGCGAGCGTTCGCGGCAGAGGCGGGTAGTTGAACTCCGCCTCGCCGTCGGCCTCGAGGTGCGCGGTCGGTTCGCCGTCGGTCACCACGAGCACCACCGGTTGCGCGTCGGGATGCCGCCGAAGGTGCCGTCCGGCCAGCAGCAGCGCGTGGTGCAGGTTGGTCCCCTGCTCCCACACGCCTTCCAGCGCGGTGAGCTCGCCGACGTCGACGGTCTCCGCGTGGCGTCCGAAGGTGATCAGCTCCAGCGCGTCGGTGCGGAAACGGGTGCGCACCAGGTGGTGCAAGGCCAGTGCGGTGCGCTTCATCGGCACCCACCGGCCGTCCTGAACCATCGACCACGAGGTGTCCACGCACAGTGCGATCGCGGCGCGAGAGCGCTGCTCGGTCTCGGCGATCTCCACGTCCACGACGTCGAGCGAGACCTCGCCGCCACCCCTCTCGGCGGTGCGCAGCACCGCGTTGCGGACCGTGCGCGAGACGTCCCAGGGCTCGGTGTCGCCGAACTGCCACGGTCGCGTGCTGCCGGTGAGCTCCCCGGCCGCGCCGGCACGATCGTTGTCGCGCTCGCCGCGGCGGGTGCGCAGGCTGTCGATCACACCTCGCAGCGCCGTCTCACCAAGTCGCCGCAGGGCCTTGGGCGTCAACCGCAGGCTTCCGTCCGGTGCGCGTTCGAGCAGGTTCTGCTCGCGCAACTGACGTTCCAGCTCGGCGAGCCTGCGGGCGTCGACGCCCGCCTCCTCTCCGAGTTGCCGGACGAGCGCCTCGGCGTCGATGTCCTCCAGCCGCGCGCCGGGGTAGGACTGCGCGAGCTGCTCGGCGAGCGCGTCCAGCTCGGCGAGATCGGCCATCGCCTGCGCGCCTTCGCCGAGCCCCAGCGGGTTCTGGCCGCGGAAGCGCGCGGAGGACGTCCAGTCCTCACCCGGCCGCAAGCCCTGCAGCAACGAGTCCAAGGTGGACAGTTGCTGGCCGATGCCCGAGTTGCCGAACGCCTGCTGGCTCAGCTGAGCGAGCTCCGAACGCTGCTGCTCACTCATCGAGTTCAGCATCCGCTGCGCGGCGGCGGACCGGGCGGCGAGCGCGTCGATCAACTCGTCGACGTCGCGCGGGTTCTCCGGGAAGAACTCACCGTGCTTGCGCATGAACTCTTCGAACCGCTGCGTCGTGTCCTCCTCGCCCCTGGCGTGCGCTGCGAGCAGATCGTTGAGGTCGTTCAACATCTCGCGGATGCGCTCGACGTCAGCCTGGTCGACGTCGTGCAGCGCCTGCTTCATGCCCTGGAAGCGCTGATCCATCAGCTCGCGGCCGAGCAGGTCCTGGATCTTCTGGTAGGACTCGCGTGCCTCGGAGGACCGCCAGTCGTACTCGGCGAGGTCGCGCACCGCGGCAGCCGTGCTCGGCGGCAGCGCGTCGAGCTGGGCCTCGCGGAACCGCGCGTCGTCGTCGGGGTCGGGGAACAGCGCGCGGCGTTCCGCCGTCACGGCCTCGTCGAGCAGCTTGCGGATCTCCTGCAGCGTCCCGTCGAGGCGGTGCCGCCGCTGGATGGCCGCACGCTTCTGCCAGAGCCTGGTGGTCAAGTCGTCCAGACCGCGGGTGCCCGGCAGGCCTCGCCGGAGCAGTTCGCGCAGCGCGGACTCGGGCGAAGTGCCCTCCATGACCTCACGGCCGAGCTCGTCCATCGCCGCCCGCAGGTCCGCGGGCGGCGCCAACGGGTCCGGACCGCCACCGAAGCGGCCGTACCGGTACCGCTGTGGATGCGGGGTGCTCATCCGTACACCGTTCGTTCGTCGTCGCTGTCCTTGCTGAGGTGGCGGGTCAGGTAGAGCGACTCCAGGGCCAGCTCCACCGCCGAGGCGATGCGGCCGACCGGGTCCTTCGGGTGGGCGCCCAGCCGTCCCGCGACCTCGTGCAGGATCGGCAGTTCCGGGAGCGCGGCGAGCAGGTCACCACCGTGCACGCGTTCGCCGGTGGCCACCGGATGCCCGTCGGAGACGACTTCGGCGAGCGGTCGCAGGTCGAGTCCGCCGAGGCGGGCCCGCGCCGTGTCGGCGATCGAGCGGCGCAGCAGGTGCGTGAGCACCTCGTCCTCCCGGCCCTCCTCACCAGCTTCGAACTCGAGCTTGCCGCGCAGGACCTCCGTCACCGACTCGAGGTCGACGGGGCGCGCCACGGCCGGGTTCTCGCCGATCAGCGCGGACCGCCGCAGAGCCGACGCGGCCGTGGTCTCCGCGGCCGCAACCGCGAAACGGGCGGACACGCCGGAGCGCTGGTCGACCGAGGAGGACTCGCGAAGGTGCCGGACGAAGCGGGCGATGACCTCGAGCAGGTGATCGCCCACCTCGGCGACGAGATCCGCCTCCTGGCGCACCAAGTCGATCTCGGCGTGGATGTCCAGCGGGTAGTGCGTGCGCACCTCGGCGCCGAACCGGTCCTTGAGCGGAGTGATGATGCGGCCGCGGTTGGTGTAGTCCTCGGGGTTCGCGGTCGCCACCAGCAGCACGTCCAGCGGGAGCCGCAGCGTGTAGCCGCGCACCTGGATGTCGCGCTCTTCCATGACGTTGAGCAGGGCGACCTGGATGCGCTCGGCGAGGTCGGGCAGCTCGTTGATCGCGATGATGCCGCGGTGCGACCGAGGCAGGAGCCCGAAGTGGATGGTCTCGGGGTCACCGAGGCTGCGGCCCTGCGCGACCTTCACCGGATCGACGTCACCGACGAGGTCCCCGACGGACGTGTCGGGCGTCGCGAGCTTCTCCGAGTACCGCTCGTCGCGGTGCCGCCAGGCCACCGGCAGGTCGTCACCCAGCTCCGCCGCGCGGCGGCGGGACTCGGGCGTGATCGGCTCGAGCGGGTGTTCACCCAGCTCCGAGCCCTCGATGATCGGGGTCCACTCGTCCAGCAGCCCGACGAGGGTGCGCAGCAGCCGGGTCTTGCCCTGGCCGCGCTCGCCGAGCAGCACCACGTCGTGGCCTGCCAGAAGGGCGCGCTCCAGCTGCGGCAGCACCGTGCGGTCGAAACCGACGATGCCCGGCCACGGATTTCGCCCCTCGCGCAGCGCGGCGAGGAGGTTCTCCCTGATCTCGATCTTCACGCCGCGCGGGAGGTAGCCGGCGGCACGGAGCTCGCCCGCTGTGCGCGGCAAGGTCTTCGGCGCGTTGCTCACCCAGTCGACGCTACGCACCGTCGGCGCAAAATTCGACGTGGAGCAACTCCACCGCCGCGGCGATCCGCTCAGCGCGAACGTGCCGTCGGGCACCGAGGTCGGCGAGATGCCGGGTTCGGGTGACGATGATCTCGTCGACACGGGACAATGGCAGACGATGAACAACAACGTGGGCGTGGACTTCACGTGGTCGCCGCGGCCGGGTGATTGGGCGGATGCGCTGCGGGCGGTGGTCCCCCCGTACCGCTGGGCGCCGAGGTTCGCCGCGGCGCTGGTGGCGGTTTCGGCGGTGCTGCTGGTGCTCGACGTGAATGCCGCCGCGCTCTTCGGCGTGGTGTGCGCAGTGGTCATCACGTTGATGGCCGAGGTGCAGGTGCGGATGTCGTTCCGGAACCACCCCCTCGCAGCCGAGGCCGTGCAGGCCACCGCCGACGACCACTCACTGCGGATGAGCGTCGGGACGGCGGCACGCAGCGAGCTGGCGTGGGAGGACCTGCCGGGGTGGTCGGAGACCCGGCGCGGCTTCGTGCTGCGCACCGCGCAGGGGCGGAACGTGCCGGCGTACGCGGTGCCGCACCGCGCGTTCGCCGCCGACGCCGACCGCGACCGGTTCCGGAGCCTGCTGGGAAGCCGCGTCGGTCCCGCGTCCTGATCCACCACCCGTGTGGGCGGTGTGCGCCGCGCCCCGTACTCTCGATGAACGTGTCCTGTGCGAGTGCGACGCTGGTCGTCTGGACGTCGGGTTGGCTGCACGGCGTGGCCGCTGCCGACGACGTCCTCGACGCCCTGCACACGTGGGCCGAGCTGCACGAAGTGGTCGCCGACGACGACGGAACCGCCACCGCGCTCGACCTCCCCGGTCCCGACGAGCCTCCGGTCGGCGCCGCCATGTTGCTGGCCTCCCTGCGACGTGCGGGGGCCACGACGGCGCGCCTGGTACTACCCGTTCCGGGTGATTTGCGCGGCCTGGGCGGCAAGGGTCCGCTGAGCCAGAGCGCGGTGCGTGCGGGCGAGGCCGTCGTGCTGCCCGAGGTGGGCGTGGGCCTGGTGCCGCGACTGGTCGCGGACGGCGTCATCCGGTGGACGGTGTTCGACCTGCCGACTGCCTCGGGCGCCGAGCACATGCCGATCGGCGAGGCAGAGCACGGGCTCGGCAACGCGATGCGCGAGGCCGCGGCTGCACTGGTCTCGCTCGACGTGGCACGCCACCGGCCGAACGTGCGGGAGGAGATCGCCGAACTCTCGGCGGAGCATTCCAAGCTCGCGTGGCCCGCCGGCATGCCCCCGCGTTCGCTGCGGGTGCTGCAGCGTGCCGCGGAGGTCGACGCCATCCTGCGGGTCGCCGCGAGTGACGCACCCGGCGGTGCGATGTCGGCGTCGGCGACGCGGGCCCGTGACGACGCGTTGCGTCCGCTGTCCGAAGCCGTGCGCCGCGCCCGGTGCGCCGCCGTCGAAGAGGCCGTGCGAGTGCTCTCCGACCAGGCCGCCGGCCGTCACTGACGCCTCGTCGTGGGCCCACGACAGCAGCGGTCAATGCGAGGGGCGCTTCGCGGGCTCGCAGCACAACGGAGCGCAGGGCGCGCCGTTGACGGTGCACCCCGCCACCGGGAAGTCCGACAACTTGCGCGGCGGCGTCGAGTCCAGCTGCTCCTTCACCAGCTCGACGACGAGCTGGGCGAAACGCGGGTCGCTGTTGGGGGTCGCCGCGCGCGCGAAACCCATCCCCAGTTCCTCCGCACGTTGTTTCGCCTCGGTGTCGAGGTCCCACACGACCTCGAGGTGGTCGCTCACGAACCCGATCGGGCACACCAGGACCGCGGGCACGCCTTGGGCGTGCAGAGCCTCCACGTGGTCGACGATGTCCGGCTCGAGCCACGGGATCCGGGGCGGCCCGGAGCGCGACTGCCACACGACGTCGTAGTCGGCGACGCCGAGCTCCTCGGCGACGAGCCGGGACGCCTCTGCGACCTGGCGGGAGTACCAGTGGCCGCCCTCTTCGGGCGGCCCCGAGGCCGCGTCCGCGGAGAGGGGCACCGAGTGGGCGGTGAACACCAGCCGGTACCCCGCCTCGAGGCCCTCCGCCGCGGCGCGCACCGCGTCGGCGAACGCGGCGATGAACAGGGGATGGTCGAAGAACTGGCGGAGCTTCACCATGTCGGGGGCGTCCTCGCCGACCGCGGCGCGGGCGCGCAGGATGTCCTCGTCGTACTGGCGGCACGCCGAGTAACCGCCGTAGGCGCTGGTGGGGAACACCAGCGCGCGCCGGACGCCGTCGCCGGCCATCTTCGCGACCGTGTCTTCCACCATCGGGTGCCAGTTGCGGTTGCCGAAGTAGATCGGCAGGTCGATCTCGCGGGCGGCGAGCTCAGCCCGCACCGCCTCGATCGCGTTGAGGTTGAGCCGGTTGATCGGCGAGACACCACCGAAGTGCTGGTAGTGCTCCTCGACCTCGTCCAGCCGCTCGGGCGGTACTCCCCTGCCTCGGGTGACGTTCTCCAGGAAGGGCCTGACATCCCCGGGACCCTCGGGACCTCCGAAGGACAACCAGAGCAGCGCGTCGTAACTCACGACGCTCATCCTCGTCCCGAGGCCTTGACGTCGCACAGCCGGGTCGGCGTCATCGTCGGCACGCCGACCCGGTCCAGCGACGTCCTAGAGACCCAGGAAGTGCACGCCGCCGTCGACGAACACCATGGAGCCGGTGGTGGCGGGGAACCAGTCGGACAGCAGGCCGCACACGGACTTCGCGACCGGCGTCGGGTCGTCGACGTCCCAGCCGAGCGGGGCGCGCTCGCCCCACATCTTCTCCAGTTCACCGAAGCCGGGAATGGACTTCGCGGCCATGGTGCGGACGGGGCCGGCCGACACCAGGTTCACGCGGATGCCCCGCTCACCGAGGTCACGCGCGAGGTAACGGTTGATCGACTCGAACGCCGCCTTCGCGGCACCCATCCAGTTGTAGGCGGGCCACGCCTGACGCGCGTCGAAGTCCAGGCCGACGATCGAGCTGCCGGGGCCGAGCAGTGGAAGCGCGGCAGCCGTGAGCGCCTTGTACGAGTACGCCGAGACCTGCATCGCCTTGGAGACGTCCTCCCACGGTGCGTCCATGAACGGCGCGCCGAGGCAGCTCGGCGGGGCGTATCCGATGGCGTGCACGACGCCGTCGAGTCCGTCCACGTGCTCGCGGACGCGGTCGGCCAGCGAGTCGAGGTGCTCGGAGTTCTGCACGTCGAGCTCGACGACCGGGGCGGGGTTGGGCAGGCGCTTGGCGATGCGCTCGACCAGGCTCATCCGGCCGAAGCCGGTCAGCACGACTTGGGCGCCCTGCTCCTGCGCGACCCGTGCCACGTGGAAGGCGATCGACGCGTCGGTGATCACCCCGGTGATCAACAGCCGCTTGCCTTCGAGCAGTCCCGTCACTTGCGTCCTCCGTTTGCGAATTGCCTGTGGTAGCTGGTGAAGGTCAGTGGCCCATGCCGAGGCCGCCGTCGACGGGGAGCACGGCACCGTTGACGTAGCCGGCGGCGTCGGAGGCGAGGAACGTCACGGCCGCGGCGATCTCCTCGGGCTTGCCGTAACGACCGGCCGGGATCTGCTTGAGGGCGGCCGCACGCACCTCCTCGGGCAGCGCATCGGTCATGTCGGTCGGGATGAAGCCCGGCGCGACCACGTTGGCGGTGATGTTGCGGGTGCCGAGCTCACGGGCGATCGAGCGCGCCATGCCGACGAGGCCTGCCTTGCTGGCGGCGTAGTTCACCTGACCGGCCGAGCCCTGCAGGCCGACGACCGAGGAGATGAACACGATGCGGCCGAAGCGCTTGCGCAACATGCCCTTCGAAGCGATCTTGGCGACGCGGAACGACCCGGTGAGGTTGGCGTCTACGACGCGGGTGAACTGCTCGTCGCTCATCCGCAGCAGCAGGGTGTCGTCGTTGATGCCCGCATTGGCGACCAGGACCTCGACCGGACCGTTCTCGGCCTCGATCTCCTTGAACGCCGCCTCGACCTCGTCGGCGTTGGTGACGTCGCACTTGACGCCGAACAGACCCTCGGGAGCGCCGGAGCCCCGGTGGGTGACGGCCACTTTGTCGCCCTGGTCGGCGAACGCCCTGGCGATGGCCAGACCGATGCCCCTGTTGCCCCCGGTGACCAGTACGGAACGTCCCACGCGCTACTCCTCATCGGATCACTGCTGCTCGATGGCGCCGAGGCTATCGGCTACCACCCAGTACCCGGACATCCGGACGACCACATCACAGTCGTTTCCGTGACCGCGGCTCGAGCCGGGTTGCGCGACTCGTCGTGCGGATGCGTTGTCCCATTCACCCGCCGTTCACCCGTGGGGGTAATTCGCGCGTCATGGACATGACGACGCTCGGCCTCGTCGGGCTGGTGGCGATGGCCCTGCTGTTCGACTACACCAACGGATTTCACGACTCGGCGAACTCCATCGCCACGGTGGTGGCCACCCGCGTGTTGCGCCCCCGCCTCGCCGTGGCGTGGGCGGCGTCGTTCAACTTCATCGCCTTCCTCGTGGTGGGGACCGCGGTGGCGAACACGGTCGGCCAGACGATCAAACCCGGCTACCTCGACATGACGGTGGTCTTCGCGGCGCTGCTGGGCGCCATCACCTGGAACTACACCTCCTGGCACCTCGGACTGCCGACGTCCTCGTCACACGCGCTGGTCGGCGGCCTGGTCGGAGCCGGACTCGCGCGGGGCGGCTTCGAGGCGATCAAGGCCTCCAGCGTGGAGAAGACGGCGGTGTTCATCGTGATCAGCCCGATCGCCGGTCTGGTGCTCGGCGCCGTGATCATGACGGCGCTGCGACTCCTGCTCGCACGCGCCGACGTCGCGCGGACCGAGCGGGGATTCCGCTGGGCGCAGTTGGCCTCGTCCGCCGCGGTCTCGCTGGGACACGGTGGCAACGACGCGCAGAAGACGATGGGCGTGATCGCCGCACTCCTGGTGAGCACGGGGCATCTGCAGGCCACCGGCGACGAGCTTCCGATTCCCCTGTGGGTGGGGCTCGCCGCGTCCGCCGCCATCGCGCTGGGGACCTTGTCCGGTGGCTGGCGGATCGTGCGCACGATGGGCACGCGGATCACCCGACTCCGCCCGGTGAGCGGGTTCGCCGCGGAGACGGGTGCCGCGGTCGCGCTGTTCGGCTCCACGGCGATCGGCGCACCGGTGTCCACAACGCACACCGTCGCGGGCGCCATCACCGGCGTCGGTGTCGCCAACCGCGGCACGGAGGTGGACTGGCGGGTCTTCGGCCGCGTCGCGCTCGCGTGGCTGGTGACCATTCCCGTCGCCGCACTGGTCGCCGCCGCGGCCTACCTGCTGTCCACGCTCCCCGCCAGGACCGCGAGCATCGTGATCATGAGCCTGGTGGTGATCGGGCTTCTCGCGCTTCTCGTCGTCGCGGTGCGGCACGCGCCCGGAGCGGTCGACGTCGAGAGCGAACTCGTGGGCGACGGCGACGTCGAGGTGCCTCTGCGCCCTGGGACGGGCTCGCTCATCGAGAACCGCCGCCCCGAGCCGCTCTGAGGCCGTGGCCTCGCCGGCGCCGACCGGGACACCGCCTGAAGAGTCAGGCGAACGGCAGGCCGACGTAGTTCTCCGCGAGGCTCGTCGCTGCGGCCGTGCTGCTGGCCGTGTAACGCAGTTGCGAGAGCTGCAACTGCTGCTGGAAGGGATCGGAATCGGTGAACCGGTGCAGCATCGAGGTCATGAACCACGAGAAGTGCTCAGCACGCCACACCCGCCGCAGCGCGATGTCCGAATAGGACTCCGCCGGTCGGGAGTCCTTGTCCTGCAACAGGGCCGTGAGAGCCTCGGCGAGCAGCTTCACGTCCGCGATCGCCAGGTTCATCCCCTTGGCCCCGGTCGGCGGCACGATGTGCGCCGCGTCCCCGGCCAGGAACAGACGTCCGTGCCGCATGGGCGTCGAGACGAAGCTGCGCATCGCCGTGATGCCCTTCTCCAGCACCGGTCCCTGGCTGATCCCGCTCCGGCCGTCGAGAGCCAACCGGATGTGCAGCTCGTCCCAGATCCGCTCGTCGGACCAGTCGGCGACGTTCTCCTCCGGCGCCACCTGCAGGTAGAGCCGCGTGACATCAGGTGATCGCATGCTGTAGAGCGCGAAGCCGCGCTCGTGGTGGGTGTAGATCAGCTCCTCGTGCACGGGTGCGGCCTTGGCGAGGATGCCGAGCCAGGCGAACGGGTACACGCGGTCGTAGCTGGTGGCCACCTCCGCGGGAATCGCTCCGCGGGCGATGCCGTGGAAGCCGTCGCAGCCGGCGATCACGTCGCACACGAGTTCCTGCGCCTGGCCGTCGGCGTCGGTGAAGGTGATCCTCGGGCGGTCGGACGTCACGTCGTGGACCGTCGTGTCCGAGACCTCGAACAGGATCTGACCCTGGTCGCGCACACGAGCCGCGATGAGGTCCTTGACCACTTCCTGCTGGCCGTACACGGTGATCGTCTTGCCGACCAGCTCGTCGAAGGCGATGCGGTGGTCCGCGCCGTCGAAGCGCAGCGAGATCCCGCTGTGCACCAGGCCCTCGCGGTCCATCCGTTCTCCCAGACCGGCTTCGCGAAGCAGCTCGGTCGTCGGGTGCTCCAGGACACCGGCGCGCACACGCTTCTCCACGTACTCGCGGCTGCGCGCCTCCAGCACCACCGAGTCGACGCCCTGCAGGTGCAGCAGGTGCGACAGCAGCAAACCCGCGGGTCCCGCACCGATGATCCCGACCTGTGTGCGCACTCCCAGCCTCCGGTTCTCCGACCCGCTTTGATGCGCATCAGGATGCGAGCCATACTCGCCGCAGTGGTGGCGGATTCCGTTCATCGGAAGACGACGTGGAGGTGAGTGGTCGTGCCTCGTCGGACGATGGCAACCGTGAGTGTGGGTGCGCGCCTGCTCGCGATCCTGGAGGCGTTCTCCTCGGACAACCCTCAGCTCACGCTCTCGGAGATCAGCCGGCGCACGGGTCTCCCGCTGACCACGGCACATCGTCTTGTCGCGGAGCTCGCGGCGGGCGGCGCGCTGGAACGCGATCTCGACGGCCGGTACCAGATCGGGTTGCGGTTGTGGGAGATCGCGTCGCTCGCACCCCGTGGCGTGAGGCTGCGGGAGAGCGCCCTGCCGTTCCTGGAGGACCTGTACGAGGCGACGCACCAGCACGCGCAGCTCGCCGTGCTCGACGGCCACGACGTCGTGTACCTGGAACGCATCTCGGGCCGCAACGCGGTGCACATCGTGTCCCGCGTCGGCGGGCGGCTCCCCCTGCACGCGACCGGCGTCGGCCTGGTGCTGCTCGCCCACGCGGACCGCGACCTGCAGGAAGAGGTGCTGACGGCACCGCTGAAGCGGTACACGAACAAGACGATCTCGACCGGGGCGCAGCTGCGCCGCGTGCTGGCAGACGTGCGCCGCAACGGGTTCGCGATCAGCGACGGTGCGATCGAACTCGTCGCGCTGTCGATCGCCGCGCCGGTGCACGGACCGGACGACACGGTCGTCGCCGCACTGTCGGTGGTGGTGCCGTCGGGGGTGACGGACCCGAACGCGATCGTGCCGGTCGTGCGTGCTGCCGCCCGCGGCATCTCCAGGGTGCTCGGCGCACCGAGCAGCCAGCACCTCGCCCAGTCCGTGCGCCGTGAGAGGCACGGCACGGAACGCGTGCTGCGTTCCGTTCAGCGGAAGTCAGTCTGACTCGGCGAGCGTCCGCTTCGCGATCTGGAACGCCGTGTTGGACGCCGGCACGCCCGCGTAGGCACCGGTGTGCAGCAGGACCTCACCGATCTCGTCCGGGGTCATGCCGTTGCGCAGGGCGGCACGCACGTGCATCGCCAGTTCGTCGTGGCAGTGCAGTGCGGTCAGCACGGCGAGCGTGACGGCGCTGCGGGTCTTGCGGTCCAGTCCCGGCCGGGTCCAGATGGAGCCCCACACCGACTCCGTGATGTAGTCCTGGAAGGGTTTGGTGAACTCGGTGGTGTTCGCCACCGCGCGATCGACGTGGGCGTCGCCCAGAACCTCGCGGCGCACCCGCATGCCGTCCTCGCTCATCGATTTCCCTTCAGGTGGTCGATCACCAGTTGACTGGCCTTCTCCGGTTGTTCGTAGCTCACCAGGTGCGCACCCGGATCGAGGACCTCGACGCGCGCGCCGGGAACCGCGTCGGCGATGCGCCGCAGGTGGTCAGGGCCGGTCGAGGGATCCTGGGCGCCCGCGATCGCCAGAGTCGGGGCGGCGATGGACGCGAGGCCACCGACGAGGTCCATGCGTTCGATCGCGCCACAGCACGACGCGTAGCCCTCGGCGGGCGTGGCGGCGACCATCGACTCCAGATGCGCGACGCGGTCCGGGTGGGCGGCCCGGTACCCGTCGGTGAGCCACCGCTGCACGCCCGCAACGGCGACCGCCTGCGTGCCCTCAGCCCGGACGAGCCGCGCCCGGTCGGCCCACATCTGTGCCGGGCCGAGCTCCGCCGACGTGCAGAACAGCACCAGGCCGCCGAGCCGCTGCGGGTGGTTCTGCGCCAGCCACATGCCGACCATCCCGCCGAGCGAGAGGCCGACCCAATGCACACGGTCGACACCGAGCCGGTCGAGCAACGCGAGCACGTCGCCGCCGAGATCGGCGAGGTCGTAGGGGCCCTGCGGCACGGGCGATCCGCCGTGCCCGCGGTGGTCGTAGCGCACCACGCGGAAGCCCGCCTCGGTGAGCGGCTGCACCTGGGGGTCCCACATCCGCACGTCGCTGCCGAGTGACCCGCTCAGCACCACGACCTCGCCGTCGGACGGACCGTCGATGACGTGGTTGACGGCAACGCTCATCGTGACTTCCTCTCTCGGTGCGCGGCCAGGGCGCGGGCGACGAACTCCTCGGCGCTGCCGAGGTAACCAGCGGGGTCGAGCAGCTCGGCGATGCGGTCGCGGCTCAGGTGGGCGCCGACGAGCGGATCGGCTGCGAGCAGATCACTCAGTTCGCCTTCCCCGGCGACGGTACGACGGCAGCACGCCGTCACCGCGTCGTGGGCCTTGAGCCTGCCGACGGCGGGAGCGAGCGCGGTGGTGACCCGTTCGGCGAGCAGCAACCCGCCGGTGGCATCGAGGTTCGCGCGCATCCGCACGGTGTCGACGCCTAGCCGGTCCAGCGCTGTACGCAGCCAGGACACGGCGGAGCCCGTGCTGCGCAACAGCTCCCGCAGGGGGCGCCACTCGGCGTGCCATGAGCCGACGGCGCGCTGATGCTCCTGTGCGGCGGCACCCAGAAGCGTCGCGACGAGGCCGGGCGCCTGCTGCGCGGATGCCGCGGCGGCGACCGCGGCGACCGGGTTCCGCTTGTGGGGCATGGTCGACGACCCACCGCTTCCGGCCGGCCCGTCCTCGCGCACCTCGGCGATCTCGGTCTGCGCCAGCAGGACGAGATCGCGCGCGATCTTGGCCACGGCGCCGGACACCTCTGCCAGGGCGGCCGCGAGCTCGGCGATCCGGGTTCGTTCGGTGTGCCACGGCAGCGCGGGTTCGGCGAGGCCCAGCCTGCGGGCGACCCCGCGCAGCACCTCGGGCCCGTGCCCGCCGAGCGAGGCGAGCGTGCCCACCGCACCGCCGAGCTGCACGGCCAGCCGCTCTTCGCGCACGATCTGCAACCGATGCGCCGCAGCGTCCACACCGGACAACCACCCCGCAGCGGTGAGCCCGAAGGTGGTCGGCATCGCCTGCTGCAGCAAGGTCCTGCCCGCCTGGGCGGTGTGGACGTGGCGAGCGGCGAGCGCGGCGAGCGAGCCGGCGCACGCGTCCAGCTCCTCCAGCAACGCACCGAGCGCCCGGTGCGCGACGAGCATCGCGGCGGTGTCGACGACGTCCTGGCTCGTCGCGCCGAGGTGCACCGACCGGCCCGCATCGCCGGCGCGTTCGGTGAGCGCGCGCACCAGCGGCCCGGCAGGGTTGCCGATGCCTGCGGCCTTCTCGCCCAACGCCGACACGTCGTACAGCTCGGCGCGTGCGACGCCGGCGATCGCCTTGGCGTGCTCTGGTTCGACCAGACCCACCTCGGCCTCGGCCCGTGCCAGTGCCGCTTCGAAATCGAGCATCGCCTGCAGCCAGGCGATGTCACCGGTGCGCTCGCGCACCGGTCCGGCGGCGAGCACCCCGTCGAAGAGTCCCGTGTTCTCAGACATCGAAGAAGACGGTCTCGCCTTCACCCTGCAGCCGCACGTCGAAAACGTAGCCGTCGTCGACGCGTTGCGCGATGAGCGTCGCCCGCCGGTCCTCCGGCACGAGCGCGAGCACCGGGTCCCCGGCGTGCGCCTCGGCGTGCTCGGGGAAGTAGATGCGGGTGACCACGCGATGCAGCAGTCCGCGTCCCAGCACGGAGACGTCGATGTGCGGCGCCTGTCCGGGGATGGCGCCGGGCAGCAGGGTGAGCACCTCCCAGCGGCCCTGCGCGTCCGTGGGGCACCGTCCGAAACCGCGGAACCCGTCCGGCGCGGCCACCGCGCCCCGCGGGTCGTCGGGATGGTCGAACCGGCCGTCGGGGTCGGCCTGCCAGGTCTCCACCAGTGCGTCCGGCACGGGGTCACCGGCGCCGTCGTACACGGTGCCGCGGATCTTCACCGCGCCGGGAGTGTCCGGCCGCACCGCGTACGGGCCGTCCTCCCAGGGCAACCCGATCGACAGGTACGGCCCCACGGTCTGCGAAGGGGTGCTCATGCGTCGTCGTCCTCGTCCTCGTCCTCGAACGGGGTGGCCTCGCGGCCGCGCAGCACGATGTCGAACTCGTAGGCGAGGGCCCACTGCTCGACGGTGCGGTCGTGGTCGTAGCGGGAGACCATTCGCCGGCGCGCCGCGGGGTCGGGCACGGAGTTGAAGATGGGGTCCTGCCCGAACAGCGGGTCGTCCGGAAAGTACATCTGGGTGACCAACCGCTGGGTGAAAGCGGTGCCGAACAGCGAGAAGTGGATGTGCGCCGGCCGCCAGGCGTTGTCGTGGTTGCGCCACGGGTACGCGCCGGGCTTGACGGTCGTGAACTCGTAGCGACCGTCGGCGTCGGTCATCGTGCGCCCGACACCGTCGAAGTTCGGGTCCACCGGCGCGGGCCAGCGGTCGTTGACGTGCTTGTAGCGGCCCGCGGCGTTGGCCTGCCAGATCTCCACCAGCGAGTGCGGCACGGGCCTTCCGTCACCGTCGAGCAGCCGGCCGTGCACGATGATGCGCTGCCCCTGTGGCTCACCCGCGTGCTGGACGGTCAGGTCGTTGTCGTGCTCGCCGAGCCGGCCCTCGCCGAGCACCGGTGCGGTGACCTCGGTCAGCATGTGCGGCAGCAGGATCGGGCGCTGCTTCGGGTGGCGCAGCGCAGTGGACCCGTAGTCCGCGAAGTCGAGCGGCGGGTGCGTACCGTCGGGGTCCCTGCGGTACTGCGGCACGACCAGGCCGGGCCGCGGGGTTGTCGGAGCGACCATCGATTCTCCCAGTGATGTCAGGCTTCGAGGACGACGGCCAGGCCCTGGCCGACGCCGATGCAGATGGCCGCCAGGCCCCAGCCACCACCGCGGCGGCGCAGTTCGTGGGCGAGCTGGGCGACGATGCGGCCGCCCGAGGCACCCAGCGGGTGGCCGATGGCGATGGCGCCACCGTTGACGTTGACGATCTGCGGGTCGAGTTCCGGCCAGTCGGACAGGCATGCCAGTGACTGGGCGGCGAACGCCTCGTTCAGTTCGACCACCGCGAGGTCGGACCAGCCGATCCCCGCACGGGACAGGGCGATCTCCGCGGCCTTGACCGGGCCGATGCCGAACACGTCCGGGTCGACCCCGGCCGCACCACGGCCGGCGATGCGCGCCAGCGGCGTGACGCCGACGCGGTCGGCGGCCTGCTGATCACCCAGCAGCACCGCCGAGGCACCGTCGTTGAGCGGCGAGGCGTTGCCCGCTGTGACCGTCCCCTGTGGACGGAAGACGGGCTTGAGCTTCGCGAGCTTCTCGATCGTGGAATCGGGGCGGACGCTCTCGTCCCGGTCCAGCTCCGCTCCAGGCACCGCGACGACGTGGCCGTCGTAGAAACCCTCGTCCCACGCGCGGGCGGCGCCGAGGTGGCTTCGCAGCGCGAACTCGTCCTGCTCCTCCCGTCCGATCTTGTAGCGCTCGGCGAGGATCTCGGTGCTCTCCCCCAGCGACACCGTCCACTGCTCGGGCATCGACGGGTTCACCATGCGCCAGCCCAGTGTGGTGGAGTGCAGGGTCTGATTGCCGTTGGGAAACGCCTTCTCCGGCTTGAGCAGCACGGACGGGGCGCGGCTCATCGATTCGACGCCGCCCGCGATGACCAGGGAGGCGTCGCCCAGAGCGATCGAGCGCGAGGCCTGCGCGATCGCGTCCAGACCGGAGCCGCACAGACGGTTGACGGTGCTGCTGGGGATCGAGGTGGGCCATCCCGCGAGCAGGGCCGCCATCCGCGCGACGTTGCGGTTGTCCTCGCCGGCCTGGTTCGCATCGCCGAGCAGGACCTCGTCGATCCCCGCGGGGTCCAGGCCGGTGCGGTCGGCGAGCGCTCGCAGCACGTGCGCGGCGAGGTCGTCGGGCCGGATGCCCGACAGCGCGCCGCCGTAGCGCCCGAACGGGGTGCGGACAGCGTCGAGAACGAACACGTCGGCGGTGGTGCTCATCGGGCCTCCTTCAAGGCGCGCAGCACGGTCAGCTCGTGCTCGGTGGGCTCGGGGCTGCGTGACAGCTCCGGCGACACCTTCAACTCCCAGCCGGTGGCTTCGCGCACCTGCTCCAACTCCACGCCGGGGTGCAGCTCGGTCAGCGTGAGCTCACTGGTCTCCGGGTCGGGTCGCAGAACGCCCAGATCGGTGATCACCAGCACCGGACCGGCGCCCGGCAGGCCCAGCCGCTCCCGGTCGCCCTTGCCGCGGCCGTGCCCCACCGAGGTGATGAAGTCGACCTTCTCGACGAACGTGCGGCGGCTCTGCCGCACCACGACGAACACCTCGCGGCACGACGTGGCGATCTCCGGCGCGCCACCGGCTCCGGGCAACCGGACCTTCGGATCGGCGTAGTCGCCGCCGATGACCGTGGTGTTGATGTTGCCGAAGCGGTCCAGCTGTGCCGCGCCGAGGAAGCCGACGTCGATCCGGCCGGGCTGCAGCCAGTAGTTGAACACCTCCGGCACACCGATCACCGCGTCGGCGGTCTCGGCCAGCACGCCGTCACCGATGGACAGCGGCAGGCGGTCCGGCTTCGCGCCGAGCGTGCCCGACTCGTAGACCAGCACCAGGTCCGGGGCGTGCGTGCGACGAGCGAGGTTCGCCGCCGTGGACGGCAGTCCGATGCCGACGAAGCAGGACGAGCCGGCGCGCAGTGCCCGGGACGCGGCCACGCTCATCATCTCGTCGGCGGTGTAGTTGAGGCTCACTCGAACACACTCCCCTTCAGCCACGCCTCGAACGCCTGCCGGTCCCGGCTGATCGCGTCCCACGCCTGGTAATAGGCGTTGTCCCGCTCGTAATAGCCGTGCGCGTAGGACGGGTGCGCGCCACGCGGGACCTCGGCCACCGCGGTGACCACCCAGCCGGGCAGCACCACTGCGCCCGGACGGGGCTCGAGGGTGTCGACGACCTCCTCCACGGTCACCAGGCTGCGCTTGGCGGCGAGCACCGCCTCCTTCTGCACCCCGGTGATGCCCCACATCTGCACGTTGCCCGCCCGGTCCGCACGCTGGGCGTGGATGATCGTGACATCCGGGTTGAGCGCGGGCACCGCGGTCAACTGCTCACCGGTGAACGGGCAGGTGATCGGCTTGATGGTCGACGTCACCGACGCCAGGTCGGTGCCGGTGTAGCCGCGCAGCACCGCGAACGGCAGGCCCGAGGCGCCGGCGACGTAGCGGTTGGCCATGCCCGCGTGGCTGTGCTCCTCGATCTCCAGCGGCACGGGCCAGCCCTGCTGGACCGCCTCGCGGAACCGGTGCAGCGAGCCGACACCGGGATTGCCACCCCAGGAGAAGATCAGCTTGCGGGCGCAACCCGCACCGATCATCTGGTCGTAGACGATGTCGGGCGTCATCCGCACCAGCGTCAGGTCACGCCTGCGCTGACGGATGATCTCCTGCCCGGCCGCGACCGGGATCAGGTGGGTGAAGCCCTCCAGCGCGACCGTGTCGCCGTCGTGCACCAGCTCGGCGACCGCGTCCGCCAGCGTGGTGATCGTTGCCATCGTGCGTCCTCCGCGACGTTCGGTGTCTTCGGCGAGGTTGGCCGACTTCAGATGCCCATGGGAGTGGGGTTTCCACTCAACGGAAGTCGGCGTGTTGCATGCTGGATGCGTGGAATCCACGTCCCCGCACTCAGATTCCGTGGCGACACGGCTGTTCCGGCTGCTCGACGCGTTCTCGATGGAGCGCCCCGAGCTCACCCTCTCGGAGATCAGCCGCGCGTCCGGGCTTCCGCTGAGCACAACTCACCGGCTCGTTGCCGAGCTCACCCGGTGGGGTGCCTTGCGGCGCGGCTCGAACGGGCTGTACCACATCGGCCTGCGGCTGTGGCAGCTCGGATCGCTGTCTCCCGGCACGTTGCGGCTGCGGGAACAAGCGATGCCGTTCATGGAGGATCTGCACGGTGTGACGCAGCACAACGTGCAACTGGCCGTGCTCGACGGCACCGAGGCGGTCTCCATCGAGCGGCTGTCCGCCCGCGGGGCGGTGAACATGGTGACCCGCACGGCGAGCATGCTGCCGCTGCACGCTTCGGGCGCGGGCCTGATGCTGCTCGCGCACGCCGACGCGGACGTGCAGGAGAAGGTGCTGGCGGGACCGTTGCGGCGTTACACCGAGCGGACGGTCACCGCGCCGGCGCGGCTTCGTGAGGTGCTCGCGGACGCCCGGCGTGACGGGTACGTGATCAGCGTGCAGCAGATCGAGATGATCAGCCAGTCACTCGCCGCACCGGTGCGTGGCGCGGACAACTCGGTGATCGCCGCACTGTCCGTGGTGGTGCCGGTGGAGGGTGTGGACCTGCGCGCGCTCGTTCCCGCTGTGCGCGCGAGCGCACTGGGCATCTCGCGCACGCTCGGTGCGACGTCGCGGAGGGGGTGACCCGGACTGGTCACCCCCTCCGCGAGGTCGTCAGAGCTCGGCGACCGCCGGCGAGGCCGCCGGCACGGTTTCCTTCTGCACCGCGGTGCGGCCGACCGCGGCGACGGCGACCGCTCCGAGCGCCCCGACGAACGCGAAGGCGTAGAAGCCCCACGGGTAGGCGACCCCGGCGCTGAGCAGCGCACCACCGAGGATCGGTCCGCAGATCGCACCGAGACGCCCGACACCGGCCGCCCAGCCGAGAGCGGTGGCGCGGTTGCCCGCCGGGTAGATCCGTCCGACGTATGCGTAGACCAGGACCTGAGCACTGAAGACGAAGCACCCGGTGACCAGCACGGCGACGTACACGCCGATACCGGGCAGCCGGACGCTCAGCAGTGCCAGGAACACCGCGGAGACGACGAACCAGCCGATTGCCGACGGGCGCACACCGAAGCGGTCGGCGACCCAGCCCGCCACGACCAAGCCGATGACCGCACCCACGTTCAGCGTCAGCAGCAGGCCCAGCGCGGCCCCGAGCTGGTAGCCGGCCACCCGCATGATCTGCGGCAGCCAGGTGTTCAGGCCGTAGACCAGCAACAGGCCCATGAACGACGTCACCCAGAACGCGAGCGTGGCGCGCGTGTGACCACCGCGGAAGAGCGACGCGACGGCACCGAGGCCGTCCTTGAGCGACCGCTCGGA